>DATETD010000525.1:0-6525 GCA_035283885.1 Rhodocyclaceae bacterium | reverse complement strand
ACTCGATCAAGAAGCTCCTGCCCACCTTCCGTGCCGAGGTGCCGGCCGGCATCGACATCGAGATTCTGTACGACCGCTCGATCTCCATCCGCAACTCGGTCGAAGACGTGCAATACACGCTGCTGCTCGCCGGCTTGCTGGTGATCCTGGTGATCCTGTTGTTTTTACGCAATCTTTCGGCCACGATGATTCCGGCGCTGGCCTTGCCGATTTCGGTGATCGGCACCTTCGCCGCGATGTCCTTGCTCGATTACAGCCTCGATAATCTCTCGCTGTTGGCGCTGACGCTGGCGGTCGGCTTCGTCGTCGACGACGCCATCGTGATGCTCGAAAATATCGTGCGCCATATCGAGGCCGGCGAAACGCCGCTGGCGGCGTCCTTGCGCGGTTCGCGCGAAATCGGCTTCACCATCGTCTCGATGACGCTGTCGCTGATTGCGGTGTTTATTCCGGTGTTGTTCATGAAAGGCATCGTCGGGCGACTGCTGCATGAGTTCGCCGTCACCATCGGCGCGGCGATTCTGATCTCGGGCGTGGTTTCGCTGACGCTGACGCCGATGCTATGCAGCCGCTATCTACGCCACACGCCGACGGAGTCGCACGGGCGGATGTTTCTCGCGCTGGAGCGCGGCTTCGACGCCCTGCTTGCGGGCTACAGAGTCTCGTTGAACTGGGCGGTCGACCGCCCCAAAACCGTGCTGACCTCGTTCTTGCTGACCTTGGTGCTGACGGTCGTGCTGTATCAGCAGATTCCCAAGGATTTCCTGCCGAGCGGCGACACCGGCCAGATTACCGCCAGCACCGAGGGGCCGCAGGATATGTCGTTTCCCGCGATGATGCAGCGCCAACGCGCCGTCGCCGAGATCGTCCGCCAAGATCCGGCAGTGCAGAGCCTCGCCTCGTTCGTCGGCGCCAGCGGTTCGCGCCCCACCAGCAACAATGGCACGCTGATACTCAACCTCAAACCCAAACCTGAGCGCACGGAAACGCCCGAGGAAATCATCGCGCGCTTGCGCCCCAAGCTCGCATCGGTCGCCGATATTCGCGTGTTCTTACAAAATCCGCCGCCGATCCGCATCGGCGGTCAGGTCAGCAGCGCGCCGTATCAATACACGCTGCAAAGCGCCGATTTGAACGAGCTGTATCGCTGGAACGACACGATGCTGGAGCGCTTGCGCAAACTACCGGGCCTGATCGACGTCAATACCAATCTCAAGAATCAAAGTCCGGTAACGACCATCGATATCGAGCGCGACAAGCTCGCCCCCTTGGGCTTGAACTTCGCGCAGATCGAAGACGCCTTGCAAAGCGCCTTCAGCGCGCGCCAAGTGACCACACTGTACCGCCCAACCAACCAGCATCAAGTGATCCTCGAAGTCGATCCGGCGCTGCAAGCCGATCCGGGTTTGCTTGCACGCCTGCATCTGCGCGCGAGTAGCGGCCAACTCGTGCCGCTGGACACGGTGGCGCGCATCGGTCGCAGTTCGCAAGCATTGACGATCAATCACCTCGGACAATTGCCTTCGGTCACGCTATCGTTCAATCTGACGCCGGGCGTATCGCTCGGCGATGCGGTCGACAAGATTCGCGCCTTGGAGCGCGAACTCAATCTGCCGCCGACGCTCGCCACGCGGCTGCAAGGCACGGCGCAAGCCTTCGAAGCGTCGCTGCAAGGACTCGGCTGGCTGCTGCTGATCGCCGTCGTGGTGGTGTATATCCTGCTCGGCATTCTCTACGAGAGTTTCATCCATCCGCTGACGATCTTGTCGGGCCTGCCCGCCGCCGGACTCGGCGCCTTGCTGACGCTGCTGCTGTTCAAGGTCGATCTCAGCCTCTACGCCTTCGTCGGCGTCATCTTGCTGATCGGCATCGTCAAAAAGAACGCGATCATGATGATCGACTTCGCGCTCGAAAAGCAGCGCCACGAGAAGATGGCGTCGCGCGCTGCCATCGTCGATGCCTGCCTGATTCGTTTTCGCCCGATCATGATGACCACGCTCGCCGCACTAGTCGGCAGCCTGCCGATCGCCGTCGGCTGGGGCGCCGGCGGCGAAGTGCGCCAACCCTTGGGGCTGGCGGTGGTCGGCGGGCTGCTGGTGTCGCAGTTTTTGACGCTGTATTTGACGCCGGTGATCTACATCGCGCTGGATCGCTTTACGCCGCCGGCCAAGGACATCGCCGAGGCTTAAAAGTCGGCGCTGGCGAGACGGCTCTGCGGCGACTAGCGCGTCTGCACCAATTCGGTCTTACCCATGCAGACCCAGTCATTGCGAAGGATCGTCGAACCGACGTATTTCAGCGTGTAGCCGGTCGATGCTTTGCTGCCGCCATACCAACTATTGCTACCCCCTTCCGGCACATTGAACTCGCCGCAATCGGAGCTCGCGCCGCCGACGATACAGGCTTTGGCGAATATCCTTTTGGTGGTGCTGGTTAAAACGATTTTCAGACAGTCCGGACAGAACAAGCTGCCGGTCAAGCGCGTGGTCGCCACGGTCAGCTTGGGCGGATCGACCTTGAAACAGCCGTCGGCGTCGGGCGCAGCGCTGCCCGGCGCAGGGGTGGGCGTGGGGTTCGGAGTCGGAGTCGGAGTCGGAGCCGGAGCCGGAGTGGGGGACGGAGTCGGCGTAGGTGCGGTCCCATAGTTGGCGGTGACGTTCTTCTCCGCCCCCATCGCCACATAACAGTCGTCCGTCCCGCTGCAATCGCCGCTCCAACCGAGAAAGTATTGCGGCGTCGCCACCAGTTTCACCAAGCTTCCCGCCGTGAATTGCTTTTCGCAGCTATTGCTGCTATCGACAGTCGCATCCGGACACTGGATGCCCTCGGGCGTCGACGTCACCTTGCCGACATAATAACCTCCCGTCGTTTTCACGCGCAACCACAGGGTCTCGGTGCGTTTCTTGAACGTCGCAACCGCCTCCTTATTGCCGTCCATCACGAGAGTGCATGCGGTCGCGCTGCCCTGACACGCACCGCTCCATCCCTCGAAAGTCGAATCGCCGGCCGCCAACGCGCCGAGTTTGATCGTCGCGCCGCTCTGCGTTGTCGCCGTACATCCCAGATCGCCGCAGTTCAGCGCCACGCCGTTAGTGCTCGAAACCGAACCGCTACCGTCGCCCTGCATATACAGCTGCAAGCGGGGCAACGGGGGGATCTTCGCGAAAGTCGCCGTTACGTTTTTTGCCGCATTCATCGCCAACCAGCATGTCGTTCCCGTGCTAGCCGCGCACGCGCCCGACCAGCCGGCAAAGACGGAGCCCGCGTCGGGCGTCGCACGTAAGGTAATTTCCGTATTGGGAGCCAATGCGGCGGCGCATTGGGTTCCGCAATCGATCGGCCCGGCGACGATCCCCGTCACCCGCCCGCTCCCAGCGCCGGCCTTAGTCACGCTTAAGGTATATGCCACGCTGAAAATCGCCTTGACGCTGCGACCGACATCGAGCGTAACGACGCAACTTCCAGTCCCTTGGCATGCGCCCGACCAGCCTTGAAAAATCGAAGCGTCGGTGGAGCGCGCCGTCAAGGTCACCTGCGAATCGCTCGCAAAGCCATTCGCGCACACCGTGCCGCAATCGATACCCGCAGGCGCGGACGTCACCGAACCGATGCCGTCTTTCGTCACCGTCAGCGCCGTTCCGGTCGTAAACGCCGCCGTCACGCTTTTCGCCGCACTTAAAGTCACCGTGCATGTGCCCATGCCTTGACAGGCGCCCGACCAACCGGAGAAGAGCGTGCCTAAGGAGGGCGCGGCGGTCAACGTGACCACGGTATTCGTCGGAAACTCCTTCGTGCAGCTGGCGCCGCAGTCGATGCCTGCGGGCGACGAAACGACCTTGCCGCTACGCGCGCCTTTCGTGGCGACCGTCAGCGACTGCGCGCCCGAACCCGTAGCCGACGCGGCGGCTCGCGTCACATTCAGCCAGAACCCCATGCCCGCCGTCAGCGTCTTGCCGTTTTGCTGAAAATCCAGATACCCTTTACCATTTGCATACCCCGCCAGCGCCGCCGCATCCAGCGTCGGCGAGAAGAAATACCAACGCGCTTTCGCCGTATCCCACGCCCACAACGTAGTCACTCGCGCAGTCGCCACGCCAAGCAGCGGATCGGCGATCTGCTCGGCGGCAAGACGCTCGCTGAACACGCCCGGCGACGACGCAAGGCCGATCGCCATCAGATTCCAACCGGCGACCAGATCGGCAGCGCTTAAATCGACCGCCAAGCCGGATGGCTGTGCCATCGCGGTGGGTGCCTTCGCATTGACCCAGAATCCCTGCCCCGGCCCGATGCTGCTCAGCACCTCATACCCTTTACCATCGGCATAGACTTTCAATGCGTTGGCGTCCAATGCCGGCGTATAGAACTGCCAAATCGAGCGCGCGGAATTCCAGCGCCACACCGAATTCACCGTTGCCGCATCGCCGAACGCCGTCGCGGGGATCGGTTCGCTCACGCTATTGCCCAGAAGATTCCAGCCCGTCGCCAACGACAGGGAAACGCTCGCCGCATAGAGCGGCGCGCTGCAAAGCAAACTTCCCAAGACAATCCACAAGCTAACGAACACGCTCGCGCCGCCTGTGCGCTGCAATTTCTGGCTCATCGACAAGACACTCCCCCAAAAAAAGGAGGAGTCCGAGCAATTATCACGCCTATGGATTTTATTCGGGAGAAAAAAAGGAGCGAACCTCTCATCGCACCGCCGAAACACCGCCGCCTCAAGCTCGGCGCAGCATTTCGCGACCAGCAGGAATTCGGTCCGAATAGGACGAAACATTCCCGATTCCGGGAAAAACCGCCGCCGATTCTCGCTCGCTGAAAAGTCGGCTCGCGCGAGACGGCTGCGAGCGATCTTATCGGCGATTCGAGATTTCCGCCGTCCCGCTACGTTTGCGAAATTCCGAAGGGGATAGCCCGGTCCAACGCTTGAAAGCGCGCGTAAAGCTGCTGGTTTCGGCGAACCCCAATAAATACGTGGTTTCGGTCGCCGAAAAGCGGGTTAAATATGACAAGGCCAACGCGTGACGCGTGGCGTCGAGCACGCCCTTATACGTCGCGCCATGCTCGGCGAGTTTGCGTTGCAAGCTGCGCGCACCGAGGTGAAAAGCGGCGGCGATGTCGTCTTGCGACGGCTCGCCCTGCGGCAATCGTTTAATCAATTCGCTCCTGACCCGCGTCAACAGCGAATTGCAGTCGAAACGCGCGAGATATTTCAACGCGATATCGTCGAAATGCTGAGCCAATAAAGGATTCGCGCCGTCGAGCGGACGCTCGGCCAACGATTGCGCGAACACCAGCAGATTGCGTGCGGCGCCAAAATGCAGATCGCAACGCAATATGCGCTCGAACTCTGCGCGCGCCGGCGGCGCGGGGGCAGGCCGAGCGAATTCGATCCGCCGGGGCGACGCCTCGCGCCCCAGCCAAGCGCGACACATGCGCACTTGCAGCGCGATAAACGCATCCAGCGCCTCGTCGGCGGGCGGCGGCCCGTTCCGCGCGATATGGATACTCACATGAAATTCGTCGCCGCAACTCGCCGTCTCCATCCAACCGACATCGGTGACGATTTTGGAATACCGCGCGATCCGCTCGAACGCACCTTTCAGCGTCGAACTGGCCGCCAAAGACACGCCGACGACATGAAACGTAGTCGGCATCGCCTGACTCGCCACCTTAAGACCGAACGCGGCGTCTCCCGTCGCATCGACCGCCAAACGCCACAAGCGCGTCGTGCCGTCGAGCGAATAACGCGCATCGGGATCGTCGAGCAGGTCGACATCCAAGCCTGCCGCGAGAAACAAGCGGCGGCTATCGCAGCGCGCAACGTCCAAGGCTTTCTTGATCGCCTTGGCCCAACTCGTCAACACGCTGGCGCAATGAGGGCTGTCTGTTTCGATCGTCACGCGGGAATCGGATAGAGTTCGGATAAGGTGGGCATTTTAGCGAGCCAGGGGAAATGCGGCGGGCAGGCGATCGCGACGGATAAGCGCCGCCCGAACGCTGCGCGCCGCACTCGCCGCACCTAGCTGCCGCCGTCGCGCCCGGCGTTCGATTCATCGCCGCAAAGCCGTCCGCCTGAGGGGAAATCGGATCGCTCGGTCTGCGACATCGCCCCCATGCGTATACTCTCTGCATTTGCGCACGCCGATCCGTCTCGCCAGCGCCGACTTTTATCGGTCACGTCGGATACGCTAAGGCAATATAACGCAACTTGCCGCGCAGCATCGACGGACTTCCTGAAATGAATATACAAATAGGTTGAACTGACCAAGAAAGCCCAACAGCCGCACAAGAGCTTCCAAGTTGAGCTTTAACCAACCCAACCGCGAGCATAAACCTCAACCCGCCGAGAGTGCGACCGCGATACCCGGAAACGCCCGTAGCAACTTAGGATATGGCCGAAAATAAATTCCCGATTTGGACACGTGCGGCGGGATGCGATGCAAGGCGTGAGGAGGCGCCATAACGAGTTATGGCAACGACGAACAACGCCGCAGCGCGCCCGCCCCACGTGGAACAAATCGGGAA
>DATETD010000524.1:0-3392 GCA_035283885.1 Rhodocyclaceae bacterium | reverse complement strand
GCCGCCGCTCCGCTGTCAATATAAAAGTCGGCGCTGACGGGACGGATGGGGAAATAGATTAGCCGACAGAAAAAACCAAAAGCCGAAAAGGCATGCCGGAGTGTTGAAAACGACTCCGACGCCTTCTCGGCTGGCGAGAATCTCGCTCGGTTCATTAGTGCTACAGCACATCGACGTGCAAGGCGCGCCCTTAGCTAGCGGGTTCTCACCAGGGATAGCCTTGAGCCACTTCCCGGCATATGGCAATCTCGGCGTTGCTCATCGCCGGCTTGATCTGACAGCGATTTTCCCATGCGGCGCGCTTTTCCGCATCGGCGCGGCGCTTGGCTTCCTGCGAAGCGATCCAGTCTTCCTTGCGGCGTTTGGCCAACTCGGCGGTTTCAGCTTGCGCCAGCAACTCTCTGCGGCGGGCTTCGGCTTCTTCTTTCGCGGCCTGGAGCTTGGCGCGCGATTCAGCCGCCGCTGCCTCCTGTGCTTCCTGCCTCTGACGGCGCTTTTCCAGCTCTTCCGGCGAAAGATTCTGGCTCGCCGCATCGGGCTTCATATAGGCATAGGCGGTGGCGCTGCCGGTAGCGCTCCCCGCCGCAGCGCCGGCTGCGACGCCGCCGCTATTGGAGCTTCCGCTCGAGTACCTGATCGCGACACCGCCCGATCCCGATTCGTGATGAGTGCTTTTCGAGGAGGACGAACTGCTGCGCGAAAAACTGGACGAGCGGCCACCTTTGGCCGCAGCGTCGTCGGCAATAGGCGCGACTATCGCCGCAACGACCCAAGCGGCGAAAAATGATGGGAGCTTCATGGCTCACTCCTAAGAAAGGATAAAAGGATAGGGATTCCAAACGCGAAATCGCAAGTATCCTCATCCGTTTCGTCTTAGTCAAGGCCAATTTCGTATCGTCGAATCCCCTAGAGAGTGGGAATCCGCCGCTTCGCCGTGAGTGGTGGGCATTGAAAAGTCGGCGCTGACGAGACGGCTGGCGCCGTCCCATCGCATCGTGGTTACGCTTATTTCTTCAGCGCATCGCGCCAGCCGGGGAATAGCGTGTCGGCATCAGCTTGGAAGGACTCGAATGCGCCGGCGAGTTCGGGGTGATCCTTGGCGTAATCGACCAGGGTGACGCCCGCGAGCCAAGCGTCGCGCGCTTGCTTCAGCGATTTCGCGCCGGCGACGCCGCCGTCCTTATGGCCGAACGCGCCGCCGCCCGAGGTTTGGATCACGTTGCAGTGGCCGAGGTTGTCGAAGAAACCCGGCAGGCGCAGGGCGTTCATGCCGCCCGAGATGATCGGCGTGGTCGGCTTCATGCCCAGCCATTCCTGATGATAGAACGGGCCGTCGGCGGCATTGCGTTCGAGCATGTAGGCGATAATGCGATCGTCCTTGGCGCCTTCCATCTTGCCATAGCCCATGGTGCCGACGTGGATGCCGGAGGCACCTTGCAGACGCGACATTTTGCAATGCACGAAGGCGGTGTAACCGCGCTTGGATTGCGGGCTGGTGACGGCGCCGTGGCCGGCGCGATGGTAGTGCAGGAACTGGTTCGGGAAGCGGCGGCGCGCGGTGGTGATCGCGGTCGGGCCGGCGACATAGCCGTCGACGAGGAAGGCGACGTGGTTCGCGTCTTCGCCGAAGGTTTCGAGGATGTATTCGCCGCGCGCGATCATTTCGAAGGGATCGTCGGCGGTGATGTTGGCCGAGAACAGCTTGGCTTCGCCGGTTTCGTCCTGAGCGCGTTTCATCGCGTCGGCGACGCGGCGGATCGTGTCTTTGAGCGGCGCGAACGGCTGATTGCCTTGCGGCTCGTCGTTCTTGATGAAGTCGCCGCCGAGCCAGAATTGATAGCAGGCGTCGGCGAAGGGTTGCGGACGCAGGCCGAGCTTAGGCTTGATAATCGTGCCGACCACCATGCCGCCGTTATTGAGCGGACGGCCGAGCACGCGCCACATATCGACGATATTGATCGCCGGGCCGTCGAACAGTTGCAGGAATTTCGGCGGAATGTAGATGTCGTGCATCTTGGCGTATTCGACGTCGCCCATGCCTTGGTTGTTGCCGATGGTCAGTGTCCAGACCGAGGCCAGCATCGCGCGACCGTCGGTGATGTTGCGGTCGAACAGGTCGATCGGATAGGCGATCTTGGTGATTTCGCGCGCCTCGTCGATTTCATACACCAGCGCATCGACGCCGCGCGTGAAGGCGTCGGTGGTCGACACTTCGACATTGGTGCCGGTCGAGGATTCGGCGGCGAAGTGGGCGGCGGTCGCCAGATAGTCGTAACCGGCCTTGGGTTTCATGATGTAGGCGCACAGCACATGCTTGCCGTCTTTAATCAGGTCGGCTTCCTTCAAGTCGAGGCGGGCGTAGCGGTTGGATTGATCCATGGTGAGTCTCCAGTCGATGTTATCGTGGGTGCAAAACTGCACGGCATGGGCAGCATCATAACCCGTGCAGCGCATAAGAAAAAGTCACTAATTTTTATCGCTGTTATAAGCTCCGCTATGCCAAAGTTGCAGCAGTTCGCAATCGACGCCTCGCAGATGCGGTAGCCAAGCCAAGGCGGCGCGAAAGTCGCCGTGGCGCGTGTAGTCGTTCGGCGTCACGACGGTCGCGAGTCCGGCGGCGCGCGCGGCGATCAGGCCGTTTTCGGAGTCTTCGAACGCCAGACAGGCGGCAGGCGGCAGTTGCAGCGCATGCAGTACATAATCGTAAATATCGGATGCGGGTTTTTTACGCGCAACGACGTCGCCCGCGCCGACGACTTCGAACCAAGCCAGCAGATCCGGCGGCAGCAGGGCGACGACGTTTTCGGGCGTGGTGGTGGTGGCGATCGCCAGTCGCAACCCCGTCGCATGCGCTTGACGCAACAGCGGCTCGACGCCCGGCAGCAAGGGAATGCGTCCGGCGCCCAGCATTGCGACATAATGCGCGGTCTTGGCGGCATGCAGGGCGCGAATCTGCGCATCGGCGTCCGCGCGGTGCAGAAACGTGGGTGCGTAGCGTTCGGCGTAATAGCGGATGCGCTCCTTGCCGCCGGTGACGGTCAGCAGTTCGCCATACAGCGGGATATCCCATTCCCAGGGCAGTTGCGCTTGGCGGAAGGCGGCGTTGAATGCGGGGCGATGTCCGTCGCGCTCGGTGTCGGCGAGCGTGCCGTCGATGTCGAAAATCAGAGCCTGTAGTTTCATGGCGGCGCAGTCTAAGCGAGCATGACAGTGCTGTCTGTCACGATTTCTTATTTGCAGGATAAGATGCGGCCAGCAAAAAATTAGCGACAGGCCTTTAGGCCTGTCGATCAAACACGTTTTGGAAGGGGTTTGCATCCCCTCCCAAAACGGTCGCCGAAACCCCGGCCTTCAGGCCGGGGTTAGCTCCCGCCGCCCTAAAGGGCGGGGTT
>DATETD010000523.1:0-2265 GCA_035283885.1 Rhodocyclaceae bacterium | reverse complement strand
GACGAGTATGGCGTCGCTGCGGCGCTGACCAAGCCGATCAATCCGCGCGAGTTGGAGCAATCGCTGGCCAGTTTGGCCAGCGGCGAGGAAGCGCCGGCCCGTGCCGCCGCCGACGGCACGGGGCATGAAGAGACGTTTGTCGGACATCTTCTGCTGGTCGAGGACAATCCGATCAATCAGACGGTGGCCGGTATTCAACTGCAAAAAGCCGGTTTGACGTTCGAGTTGGCGAACAACGGCCAGGAGGCGGTCGATGCGGTGGCGCGCACTCGCTTCGATCTGGTGCTGATGGATTGTCAAATGCCGGTGATGGACGGATTTACTGCCACGCGCGTGATTCGCGGCCAAGCCGCGTCGACGGATCGTCGTGTGCCTATCGTCGCATTGACCGCGAATGCGATGCAAAAAGACCGCGATGCTTGCCTTGAAGCCGGTATGGACGATTTCCTCGCCAAACCCTTTTCCGGCGAACAACTGCGCGCCGTATTGAAGCGATGGCTCGGAATGGATGGCGCGCCGGCGGTTGAAGCCTTGGTCGCCGTTTCGCCGCCTTTGCCGACATCGGCCTATTTGGATATGGAGGCGCTGACCGAATTGCGCCAGATCGGCGCGCATGACCCCGCCTTGGTCAAGACCGTCATCGAGCTATTTTTAAGCGATATGCCGGAGCAAATTACGGCGATGCGCGTCGCGTTGGCGGCGGGCGATGTGCAGTCGTTGCGGATTGCTTCGCACACGCTCAAGAGCACCAGCGCCAGCGTCGGCGCGCGCAGGCTTTCGAGCGTGAGCCGCGAAATCGAAATGTTGACGCGCGAAAACCGCTTGGAGGAGGTTCCCGTCTTGTTGGCGCAGATCGAACAGGAGCAAGCCGCTGTCGTCGATGCCTTGATTGCGCTGCCGGAATATCGCACAGAGTAAGCCGTCGGATTAGGTCGCGGCTAGCCGTTGCCGCACTTGGCATAGGTCGTGCCATGACTGGCGTTTATCCATCGGCTGGAGCAGCAAATCGCGCGGATGAGGCGTCGTCAATAGCGGAATTCCCTGCCATTCGCGCCATTGACCGGCGACTATGGTCGCGTCGCTGTCGGTAGGCAGCAGCGCGCGTGCGGCATGCGCGCCGAGCGCCAGTATCAGTCGGGGCTGAAGCAAGGCGATCTGTCGCAACAGGTAGGGCCGACAGGCGGCGAGCGCAACGTCGAACTCGGCAATATCCAGACGGTTGGGGCAGTGGCATTTGACGGCGGCGGTGAGATAAACCGCTCGATGGCGGTGCAACTGGATTGCGGCGAGCATATTATCGAGCAGTTGCCCCGTAGCGCCGACCCAGGGCGCGCCGACTTGATCTTCTTCGGCATCGGGAACGTCGCCGAGAATCAGCACGGCGGCGTGCGTATCGCCGCTGCCGCAGAACGCCTGTCGACGCTGTGCGCCGCGCGGACAACGCCGACAGGCGGCGATTTCGCTCGCCAGCGTCTGCCAGGCCGGATCGATGGCTAGGGCGGTTTCGTCGTGTATCGGACTGCCGAGCAACCACTTGGCGCGCATCGATTCGCGCGCCGTCCAGCGCGCCAAGCCGATTTCCTGCAAGATCGATTCGCGCAACGTATCCATAGGAGGGGCGGTTCTCATAGTTCGCAACGCATTACGATGGCGTCTTCGCGTGCGCCGTCGGCGCAGGCATAGTAGTTGCGGCGGCGTCCTTGCTCGATAAAGCCATGTCGCCGATACAGCGCGAGCGCGGCGCGGTTGCTCGCGCGCACCTCAAGAAACATCCGTTCCGCCCCCTGTGCGCGCGCCAGCGCGCATATGTGCGCCAGCAAGGCGCCGCCGCGTCCGCTGCGCTGCAATTCGGCGGCGATCGTAATGTTCAACAGGCTGGCTTCGTCCTGCACGAGCAGTACGATGGCGTAGCCGATCGTCGCGTCGTCTTCAGTGGCGAGCCATGCGTGGTTATCGGCGGCGAGCGCATCGGCGAAATTTTGTCGGCTCCAGGGCGCGCTATGGCAGCGCGCCTCCAGTGCGGCGACGGCGTCCAGATCGGCGGTTTGCATCGCGCGATAGCGAATATTCATGATGCCGGGCGAGCGGCGTTACGCTCCGCCGTGGTCAGCGCCACTTTGTTGCGCACATAGATCGGTTGCGCCTGCGCCGCCGCACCACCGCCACCTTGGCGGAACACCGCTGCCGCCAGTTGCGCTACGGCAGCGGCGGTGGGGTAAGTCTCGCTACGCACGGACTCCAGATCGGGTTTGCGCGCGCGCAACA
>DATETD010000522.1:0-23460 GCA_035283885.1 Rhodocyclaceae bacterium | reverse complement strand
CGATCTATGCGGGGACGCAGCTTCCCGCCGATAGCCGATGAGCTATCCGTCCCGCCAGCGCCGACTTTTGTGCGCCGTTGGTCGAACATGAACGGCCTGCATATTCTTGCCGAGTTTTTCGATTGTCGCGGCGATGCGCGTTTATTGAGCGAGTCGCCGCGGTTGGCGGACTTATGCCGCGAGGTCTGCGCCGCCGCCGGGCTGACGGTGGTGGCGCAGGCGTTTCATCAATTCGCCGGGGCTGGCGCGACCGGGGCGATCGTGTTGGCGGAGTCGCATTTGACGATCCATACCTGGCCGGAATTGAACGCCGTGAGCTTGGATGTTTACGTCTGCAACTTTAGCCGGGATAATCGCGCCGCCGCGCGTCAGGCGTTCGAGCGTTTGCATGCGGCGTTTCAGCCCGAACGGTTGACGCAGCGCGAAATTTCGCGCGGCGCGCTTGATGCGCATCAATGCGATTGACCTCGGCTTCGGCGACTATCCGCCGTTTTGCCGCATCGACTCTCCCTGAGGAAATGTTATGAGCCAAACCCGTATCGTTCTCGACGAAAGCGAAATCCCTACGCATTGGTACAACATCGTCGCCGATTTACCCAGTCCGCCGTTGCCGTCCTTGGGGCCGGATGGACAGCCGGTCGGCCCCGAGCAAATGCTGGCGATTTTTCCGGGGCCGATATTGGAGCAGGAAATGGCCAGCGAACGCTGGATCGCGATTCCCGACGAAGTGCGGCGCATCTACGCCTTATGGCGTCCGAGTCCGCTATGCCGCGCCGAACGTCTCGAGCAGATGCTCGGCACCCCGGCGAAAATTTATTACAAATATGAAGGCGTCTCGCCCGCGGGTTCGCATAAGCCGAATTCCGCCGTGCCGCAAGCCTATCTGAACAAGCTCGCCGGCACGCAACGCCTAGTGACCGAAACCGGCGCGGGGCAGTGGGGTTCGTCCTTGTCGTTCGCCGGGCAGATGTTCGGCCTGCCGGTGCGCGTGTATATGGTCAAGGTGAGCTACGAGCAAAAGCCGTTCCGCCGTTCGATGATGCAGACCTGGGGCGGCGAGGTGATCGCCAGTCCGTCGAACCTAACGCAAGCCGGACGCACTATCCTCGAAAAATTTCCCGGAAGCCCAGGCAGTCTAGGCATCGCGATTTCCGAAGCGGTGGAAGAGGCCGTGGCTACGCCGGGCAGCAAATATGCGCTCGGTTCGGTGCTGAACCATGTGCTGCTGCATCAGACCATCATCGGCCTCGAAGCGAAGAAGCAGTTCGAGAAGTTCGGCGATTATCCCGATATGATTTTCGCGCCGTGCGGCGGCGGTTGTAATTTCGCCGGCGTGTCGTTTCCGTTTCTCGGCGATGCGGCGGCCGGCGATGCGCGCGCGCAAAAGATTCGTCATGTCGCGGTCGAACCGACCTCGTGTCCGACCTTGACCAAGGGCGTGTATGCCTACGATTACGGCGATGCGAGCGGTTATACGCCGTTGATGAAGATGTACACCCTCGGTCACGATTTCATGCCGCCGGGGATTCATGCGGGCGGCTTGCGTTACCACGGCGCATCGCCCCTGATTTCGCAGTTGTATGATGCCAAGCTGATCGAAGCCGTCGCCGTGCCGCAAGTCGCGACCTTTGAGGCCGGCGTGATGTTCGCCAAGGCCGAAGGCATTATTCCTGCGCCCGAGTCGGCGCACGGCATCCGCGCTTGCATCGACGAGGCGCTGCGCTGCAAACAGACCGGCGAAGCCAAGACCTTGTTCTTCAATCTCTCGGGTCATGGTCATTTCGATATGGCGGCGTACAACAGCTATTTCGCCGGCGAGTTGCAGGATTACGACTATCCCGCGTCCGCCGTTGCGGCAGCCTTGGCGCGTTTGCCGCAGTTATCTAGGGTGGCGTAATGAGCCGCTTGCCGCCGACCGTCTCGCCAGCGCCGAGTTTTGCGGCGCATCCTAGCGATGTCTATGGACGCAGAATCCGCGACCTGCGTATTTCGGTGACGGACCGCTGCAATTTCCGTTGCAGTTATTGCATGCCGAAAACCGTGTTCGGGCGCGATTATCCGTTTCTGCCGCGGCGCGACTTGCTCTCGTTCGAAGAAATCGAGCGCGTCGCCGCGATCTTCGTCGGTCTAGGCGTCGAGAAAATCCGCATCACCGGCGGCGAGCCTTTATTGCGTCACAACCTCGAACGTCTGATCGAGCGTTTAGCGCGCTTGCCGGTGGAATTGACGCTGACGACCAATGGATCGCTGCTCGCGAAAAATGCACGCGCGCTCAAGGACGCGGGTTTGCAGCGCGTTACCGTGAGTTTGGATGCGCTCGACGAGGCGGTGTTCCAGCAGATGAGCGACAGCGGCTATAGCGTCGGCGATGTGCTCGCAGGCATCGACGCGGCGGCGGCGGTCGGTCTCGCGCCGATCAAGGTCAATTGCGTGGTCAAACGCGGCGTCAATGATAATCAGATTCTGCCGCTCGCGCGCCGTTTTCGGCACAGCGGTCATATCCTGCGCTTTATCGAGTTCATGGATGTCGGCAGTTCGAACAATTGGCGTATGGACGAAGTCGTGCCCGCCGCCGAGTTGATCGAGCGCATCCACGCCGAGTTTCCGCTCCAGAGCTTGCAGCCGAACTATGCCGGTGAAGTCGCCGAGCGTTGGCGCTATTCCGATGGCGCAGGCGAGGTCGGCGTGATCGCCTCGGTGACGCAAGCGTTTTGTTCGAGCTGCACACGCATCCGCTTATCGACCGAAGGCAAACTCTACACCTGCTTATTCGCGCAGTACGGCCACGATCTGCGCGCCTTATTGCGCGATCCGGCGGCGTTCGACAACGCAGTCGTCGCCGAGAAAATCGCCGCACTATGGCGGCGGCGCGACGATCGCTATTCGGAACTGCGCAGCCAAGGCGGCGAAACCGCGCGCCGTAAAATCGAGATGTCGTATATCGGCGGCTGATGACGATTGCGGCTGCGATTGAGGTCGCCGTCCCGTCAGCGCCGATTTTCTTGGTTGTCGATTTCGCTTGCTACGCGAGGCAATAGGCCAATAGGCCGCCGTCCATGGAAACTTTGATAGTTTCGGCTTGCGCGAAAATATTTGAGTGTTTTTGTAAGGTATCATCGCTTGCAGCGACTAAGTGGGTAGGAACGTCAGTTCCTAAGCTTGAATTTGTCGCCGCTTTTATTTCTATGGGCGTTTTTACTTTTAAAGGAGATTTTCATGAGCAACTCGCGCACTTTAATTCAAACTGCTGCCTCCACCTTACTTGCGGCAGGGATTTTTGCCGCCGCTTCTTCGGCGATCGCCGCCGAGGAGCCTAAGGAAAAATGTTTCGGCATCGCCAAGGCCGGGCAGAACGATTGCGGCAGCAAAACCAGTAAGCATTCCTGCGCCGGCCAGTCCAAGGTCGACAACGATCCTAACGATTTCAAGCTGACGCCCAAGGGAAGCTGCGAAAAAATGAACGGGAAACTGGCCCCCGCCGCCGAAGCGAAGGACAAGAAGTAAAATTATGTCTATGGATTGCGGCGTTGCGACGCCGCTTCTTCCGCCGCTTTCCCCGCAGCTTCCCCTGCATCTTCCCCTGCATCTTCCCCTTAAGGCCGGCGTCGGTTTGCGCGCGCCGCATTTAGCGCAGGTCCGGCGCGATTTGCCGTCGGTGGCGTGGTTCGAAGTGCATAGCGAGAACTACTTTAGCGACGGCGGTCCGGCCTTGCAGGCTTTAGAGGAAATCAGGGCGCAGTATCCCCTGAGCTTGCATGGCGTAGGAATGTCCTTGGGCGGCGCGGACGATCTCGATCGGGAACATCTGCGCCGACTTAAAAATCTCGCGGCGCGCATCGAACCCGCCGCGATTTCCGAGCATCTATGCTGGTCGGCGATCGGCGGTCGTTGGCTGAACGATCTGCTGCCGCTGCCGTATACGCACGAAGCCTTGACTACGGTGTGCGACCATGTGGATTGCGTGCAGGAGCAGCTAGGTCGGATGATTTTGCTGGAAAACGTTTCGAGCTATCTGCGCTTTTTGCCCGAGGAGATGCCCGAATGGGCGTTTATCGCCGAGGTGGCGCGGCGCACCGGCTGCGGCATCCTGCTCGACGTCAATAATATCTATGTCAGCGCGCGCAACCATGGTTTCGACGCGGCGGATTTTTTGGCCGGAATTCCGCGCGAGGCCGTGGCGGAAATCCACCTTGCGGGTTATGAAGAGAGCGACGGTTTATTGATCGACACCCATTCCAGGCCGGTCTATCCCGCCGTTTGGGAGCTGTTTCGCCAAACCTTGCGGCGCTTCGGCGCCGTCCCCACCTTAATCGAATGGGACCAGGATATTCCGGCGTTCGAGGTGTTGCTGCATGAGGCGGCGCAAGCGCAAGGATATTTGGATGCCGAGCAGGAGAGTCGCCATGCCGTCCTTGCGTGAATTGCAAACGGATTTCGTAGCGGCGATCTTTTCCGGCGATAGCGACGTGGCGGCGTTGCTGAAACATTGCGCCGGCGAGCCGCCGCGTGCGCGGCAAGGCATCGCCGCATATCGCGCCAGCGTGTCGGCGAATCTGGCGCATGCGCTGCAAACCAGCTATCCGATCGTCGAGGCCATCGTCGGCACGGAGTTTCTTGCGGCGGCGACGCATGCCTATGCCTTGGAGCGCCCGAGTCGGAGCGGCGATTTGAACGCCTACGGCGCCGATTTCGACGCGTTTCTCGCCGATTATCGACCCGCCGCCTCCTTGCCCTATCTACCCGCGATTGCGCGTTTGGAATGGCAAGTAGTGCAGGTCTATTCCGCCGCCGATGCTCCGGTGCAAGATCTGTCCTTATTGGCGGCGACGCCGCCGGAACGTTGGGGCGAATTGCGTTTTCGTCTCGATCCGGCGTATGCCGTGCTCGAATCGTCGTGGCCGATTTATCGTATTTGGGAAGTCAACCAAATCGGCTACGCAGGAGATTTCTCGGTCGATTTCGCGCTGCCGCAGGCGGTGGTTATCCAGCGACGGCAAATGAAGGTCGCCGTCGAGTTGTCGAATCGCGACGAATACGCCTTCATCGATCGCCTGGCGCGCGGCGAAACCTTGGAACAGGCGGTGGAACAAGCGGTGGCGCGCTGCGCCGATTTCGATTTATCGTCGACTTTACAGCGCCTTATCGCCAGCGGTGTGCTGCGTGGGGCCTATTGATTGTCATGGGGTTGCAGATGGAAATTTCCTTGCCGAAGGCGTTGATCGGTCCCTATCGATGCGCTGGGCGCTCGATCCGATTTTTGGACGCGTACATCGCTCCGTTATTTACTTTGGCGCTGCGGCTGTATCTGGCCGAAATATTCTTTCGCGCCGGTTGGCTCAAAATTAGCGCGTGGTCGAGTACGCTCGATCTGTTTAATTATGTCTATCAAGTGCCGCTGCTACCGCCGTATCTCGCCGCCGTCATGGGAACGGCGGGGGAGTTGTTCTTGCCGCTGCTGCTGGTCGCGGGCTTGGCCGGACGGTTCGCTGCGGCGAGTTTGTCGCTAGTGAACCTGATGGCGGCGATATCGTTTCCGGATATTTCGGAACTGGGTTTACACGACCATACGCTGTGGGGCGTATTGTTGGCGGTGATTTTTTTCCATGGCCCAGGGCGCTTTTCGCTCGACGCTTGGCTCACGAGAAAATTATCGACAGCGACGGAATAAATTGCGCCATACAGGTAGACTCGTTGCATCGACGCTATCTTTAGGCAGGTTTTTCAATGAACTTTCTTCGCTCGTTGCGCATAGGCGCCCGTCTTGCGGCCGCCTTTACCCTAGTGCTGTTGTTTCTATTGGCGGTCGCGGCGTTTGCTCTAGTGCAGATGGAGCAACAGTCCGCCGTGACTCGCGTCATCGTCGACGAGCAGTCCTTACGCGTTTCGCTCGACGAAGCCTTGCAACGCGACGCGCAAAGCGCCGCTGTGTCCTTGTTGCAGCTCTTGCTGACGCCGGATCGCGAAAAGCGCATCCCTTTGTACAAACACATGGACGAAGCCAACGATCATGCCGACCAGGTGTTGGCGCAACTCGTCGAGCTTACGCCGTCCGCTGAGGATAAACGCATACTCGACCGCTTGGCGGCGCTGCGCAGCGCCTACCGCGACGCATTTCGCGACACGGTGGAGCAGATCGAAATCGGCGGTGCGCAAGCGGCGCAGGAGCATTTCGCCGCTAAAACTCGACCGGCGTTGATGGAATTGTTGCAAGCGTCGGCCCAACGGGTCGAGCGTCAACATCGCGAAATGCAGGCCGGGCGCGAGACGCTGGAGCGCGCCGTGGCGCGCGCTCATGTTTTAGTAATATCGGCGACGATAGGCGCGGCGCTGCTCGGCGCGCTGTTGGCGTGGTCGGTGACGCGCAGCATCGTCAAGCCCTTGTCTGAGGCCGTGAGCTTCGCCAGCGCCATCGCGCGCAACGATTTAAGCCGTTCCTTGCCGCAACAAGGCCACGACGAAACCGGCGAGCTGGCGGCGGCCTTAAGCGCGATGCAAGCATCCTTATCGGGCTTGATTGGGGCGATACGCGTTTCGGCGCGCGAGGTCAATAGCGCGGCGGTCGATATGGGCGGGCCGGTGAGCAATGTGCGCAGCGGCTCGGTAACGCAGCATCAGGCCGTCGCCAAGGTGTCGTCTTCGGTCGCGGGTTTCGCCAACGAGACTCGGGATATCGCCGACGCGGCCTCGGTCAGTCGACAGCAGGCGGAACAGGCGCGCGATCTGGCGCAGGAAGGATGCAGACTGATCGCCGACGCTTCGCAGGAGGTGGCGCGGATTTCCGTCGCCGTGTCGGATTCGGCGACCTCGGTCGAGGCCTTGCGCGAACGCGCGCTGTCGGTGCGCGCCTTGCTGGATACCGTCAGGGAAATCGCCGATCAGACCAATTTGCTCGCATTGAACGCCTCGATCGAAGCGGCGCGCGCCGGCGAAACCGGACGCGGCTTCGCCGTCGTCGCCGACGAAGTCAGAAAGCTCGCGGATCGCACCTCGCAAGCCACGACGGAAATCAATCGCGTGATCGACGCCATCGATTATGAAACCGGCGTCGCGGTGCAGCGCATCGGCCAAGGTCGCAGCGAAATGCAGCGCGGCGTCGGCCTGATCGAAGGCATGGTTCCGCCGTTGAATCGCTTGAGCAGCGGCGCGCAGCATTCGTTGGAGCATTTGGACGCCTTGAGCAGCACGCTATCCTGCCAAGTCGCGGAAAGCCGTGCTATCGCCGAAAGCATTACGCATATCGGCGCAATGGCGTCCGACAATTTGGCGGCGACGCAGCAGGTGGCCAGCACCTCGGATGCGCTGAAATCGCTTTCGGTGGCGCTGACCGAACAGGTCGGTCGCTTCAAACTGAACTGAGCCGCGCGATGAAGCGCATTTTCGCTCGCCTCGGTTCGATAAAAATCGGGCAGCGCCTGCGGATCGCGTTTGCTTTGGTCATCGGCCTGTTGCTCGCCGTCGCCGTCGTCTCCTTGACGCTGTTCAACGGACTGTCGCGGGTGACGCAAACCATCGTCGACGTGCAAGTGCGCCGTGTTTTTTTGGCGCAGGAAGCGAATCATCATGCGCAACGCGCCGCCACCTGTCTATTGAAGCTGTTGCAAACGACGGAGCGCGCGCGGCGTATTGCGCTGTACGGCGAAATGGACGCCGAATTGGCGGCGTCCGACGCCGCCGTCGAACACGTCGGTCGCACCTTGCAATCCGCCGAGGATAAAAAACAGCTCGAACGGCTCAACGCCTTGCGCGACCGCTACGACGACCAGTTTCGCGAAACGGTGGAAACGATAGAGTTGCATGGCACCGCCCGCGCGCGCGAACATTTCGACAGCAGCACGCAAAAAGCGCTCGATGCTTTGCTGGCGGAAATGTCGCTGCTCGCCATGGAGCAGCAACAGCGTATGCGCGCCGATCTCGATCGATTGAAAGGCGACGAACTGACCGCCGAAGCGATCGTCGTCGTACTCTCGCTCGCGGCCTTGCTGGCGAGCATCGCGTTGGCATGGTTCATCACGCGCAGCATCGTCGTTCCGGTCGGCGAAGCGGTCGGCGTCGCCAAGGCGATTGCGGACGGCGATCTGAGTAAAGCAGTTCCCGCCGGGGGGGACGACGAGGTCGGGCAACTGCTGCACGATTTGGAGATCATGCGCGCCAGCATCCAAAGCCGCGAAGAGAAAATCTTGCGGTTGGCGTATGAAGACAGTTTAACCGGACTCGCGAATCGCACGCGTTTCATCGAAGCCTTCGGCGCAGAGTACGCCACGTCGCCGCAACGTCCGGCGGCGGTGGTCGTATTGGATATCGACAGATTCTCCTTGATCAACAATGCCTTGGGCCATAAAGTCGGCGACCGCTTATTGCGCGAAGTCGGCCAACGGCTGCAACGCCAGGTCGCCTTGGGCAGCGTGCTCGCGCGTATTTGGGGCAATCAATTCGCCTTTTTGCTGCCGAGCGCCGAACCGGCGTTTATCGAAAATTTCGTCGAGGCGATCCTCGCACTGCTGCGCGATCCGATTATGCTGGACGATCAGCGTTTGGACGTCGCCGCGACCCTGGGCATCGCCTTGTATCCTGCCGACGGCGGCGATGCGACGATACTGCTGCGCCGCGCCGAATTGGCGATGCGTTCGGCGAAGCAGCGTCGTCGCAGCTTCGCGTTCGGCGCCGACGTCGGCCAGGAACCGGCCTACGAGCAGCTATCGCTGATCGGGAAAATGCGCGAAGCCTTGGCGCGACGCGAATTTATCGTGCATTACCAGCCGAAACTGAATTTCGCGACCCGATGCGTCGACAGCGCCGAAGCCTTGCTGCGCTGGCTGCATCCCGAAAAGGGCTTGATCCCGCCGGGACAATTCATCCCCTTCGCCGAGCAAACCGGCTTTATCCGCGAGATCACGCCCTGGCTGATCGAACTCGTGATCGGTCATGCCGCGCAATGGCGGCGCAACGGCCTCGCGATCGTCCCTGCGGTCAATCTGTCGACGCACGATCTACTGAATGGCGATTTGGTCGACTATGTCGACGGCTTGTTGAGAAAGCACGGACTGGCGCCGAGCGATCTCTGTCTCGAAATCACCGAAAGCGCCTTGATGGAAGAACCCGAAATCGCACTGAAAAACCTCAATGCATTTTCGGCGCTCGGCGTCAAGCTCTCCATCGACGACTACGGCTCGGGTCAAGCCTCCCTTGCGTATATTCAAACGCTCCCGGTCGACGAACTCAAAATCGACCGCGTGTTCGTGACCGATGTCACCAACTCGCGTAAAAACGGCGCGATCGTGCGTTCGACCATCGTGCTCTGCCACGAACTCGGCTTAAGCGTCGTCGCCGAGGGCGCGGAAACCGACGAAGAAATCGTCTGGCTGCGGCAATCGGGCTGCGATAGGGTGCAAGGCTATGGCGTCGCCCGCCCGATGCCGCTCGACGCTTTTTTGTCGTGGGTCGAACGAGCGAACGCTACGGCGCTTTAGCGGCTATCCGTCGCGCCAGCGCCGACTTTCAATCAAGCCGGGCGTCGCGCGTGCGCGCAGCGCCTCATACAGTTCCGCATGATCGAGCAGGATATCTTTGATGCCATTTTGGATGCTGGGCGAATTTAGCGCCTGCGTGCTCATCGAGGTGCGAGCGTCCAGCGCGCCCATGATGGCGGTCTTGGCTGGAGCCGATTGCCGGTTTTTTGCGGTGGGATCACGCAGTACCGAGAGTCATCGTCATTTAAACGCCGATGGCGGCGCCAATGCCGCTTCGTCGCCTCCGGCAATCAATTGCTTGAGACCGCCATACGGACGCGCATTATCGGTCGTTGCGGTTGCCGGTACGACTACCGGCAGTCGGCTTTCGAGTTCGGCGATGGCGCGCTGTTGTTCGCTGCATTCTCTTTCGAGTTCGACGATGCGTCGGCTCTGCCGGGCGATCGTCCATTGCCGATGGATCGTCGAGGGTGTGGAGACCAGCGCGACGATAAAACCGCCGAGCGCTAAAGTCAGCAATAAAATCAGCGCGAGCGAGCTTTCGAAACTCCATAGCAATAAAGCGACTGAAATCGTAACGCTGTTTTGCAAAGCGAAAACGACGCCGAATGCGGCGGTCAGCATCGCCAGTAGGGTGTACAACTGCATGGCGGACTCCTATCCTGTGAGCGCTTTCCGTGAGCGATTCATATCCATATCATGCCACGGCCTGGCGAGAAACGTGCAGAAAACCTGCGTCGTAGCGGCAAAAACTATGGACGCGCCCTGCGGATACCGGGATAATTCGCGCTTTTTGCGCGTCAAGCCTATGGATAAGTTCGACTCGCGCCAGCCATCAAGGAATTTCGCATGACAGCACAGATCATCGACGGCAACGCGCTTGCCGCGCAAACCCGCTTGGAATTGGCCGAACGCGCCAAGGCGCTGCAAGCTCAAGGAATTACGCCGTGCTTGGCGGTGATTCTGGTCGGCGACGACGCCGCCTCCGCCGTGTATGTGCGCAACAAAGTCGCCGCCTGCGAAAAGGTCGGCATTCGCTCGCTTAAATTCGCTTACGGCAGCAACGCCGATCCCACCGAAGTGCTGGCGAAAATCGCCGAACTCAATGCCGCCGCCGATGTTCATGGCATCTTGGTGCAATTACCGCTGCCCAAGCAGTTCGATACCGATGCGGTGCTCGAAACCATCTCGCCCGATAAGGACGTCGACGGCTTCCATGCCGACAACGTCGGCGCGCTGGCGCAAGGCAAGCCGCGCTTCATTCCCTGCACCCCGTATGGCGTGATGAAAATGCTCGCCAGCGCCGGCACGACGCTCAAAGGCGCGGAAGCGGTAATCGTCGGCCGCAGCAATATCGTCGGCAAGCCGATGGCGCAACTGCTGCTGGCGCAAGACTGCACCGTCACCCTCTGTCATTCGCGCACGCGCGATCTGGCGTTCCATACGCGCCGCGCCGATATTCTGATCGCCGCCATCGGTCGCCCGCGCGCGATCACCGGCGCGATGATCAAGCCCGGCGCGACGGTAATCGACGTCGGCATCAACCGCCTGCCCGCCGAACTAGGCGGCAAGCTGTGCGGCGATGTGGATTTCGATAGCGCGGTGCGAGTCGCCGGCGCGATCACCCCGGTGCCGGGCGGCGTCGGGCCGATGACGATCACCATGCTGTTGGCGAACACGCTCGAAGCCGCCGCGCGCCTCGGCGCCGCGCAATGAGCGCCGCGCCGTTGATCGGCATCGTCATGGGCTCGGATTCCGACTGGCCGATCATGCAAGCCGCCGCCAAAATGCTCAAAGATTTCGAGGTGCCGTTCGAAGCGCGCGTGGTTTCGGCGCACCGTACGCCGGATTTGCTGTTTCAATATGCCGAACAAGCGCAAGCGCGCGGTTTGCGCGCCATCGTCGCCGGCGCGGGGGGCGCGGCGCATCTGCCGGGCATGCTCGCCTCCAAGACCATCGTCCCGATCCTCGGCGTGCCGGTGCCCTCGCGCCACTTGCAGGGCCTGGATTCGCTCTTATCCATCGTGCAAATGCCGAAAGGCGTTCCGGTCGCCACCTTCGCGATCGGCGAAGCCGGCGCGGCGAACGCGGCGCTGACCGCCGTGGCGATTCTCGCCGGAACCGATGCTGCGCTCGCCGCCAAGCTGGCGGCCTTCCGCCACGCGCAAAACGAGCGCGTGCTTGAGATGCGTCTGCCGGAATGAATATCGACGGCGTGCGCGCGTATTTCGTCGGTCTACAACGGCGCATCGTCGGCGAACTCGAAGCCTGCGACGGCGGGGTCTTCCGCCGCGACGCCTGGCGGCGCGACGAAGGCGGCGGCGGGCTGTCCTGCCTGATCGAAGACGGCGCGGTGTTCGAGCGCGGCGGCGTCAATTTCTCGCATGTACAGGGCGAGCGCCTGCCGGCCTCGGCCAGCGCACACCGGCCCGAACTCGCCGGCTGCCGCTGGCAAGCGATGGGCGTCTCGCTGGTGCTGCATCCGCGCAATCCGTATTGCCCCACGTCGCATATGAACGTGCGCTGTTTCGTCGCCGAGAAGGACGGCGCGCCGCCGGTATGGTGGTTCGGCGGCGGCATGGATTTGACGCCGTATTACGGCTTCGTCGAAGACGCGGTGCATTTTCATACGCAATGCCGCGAGGCGCTGCTCCCGTTCGGCGCGGAACTGCATCCGCGCTTCAAAGCCGGGTGCGACCGCTATTTTTTCCTCAAGCACCGCAACGAAGCGCGCGGTGTCGGCGGAATTTTCTTCGACGATCTGACGCTGGACAGCTTCGAGCGCACCTTCGCGCTGGCGCAAAGCGTCGGCGATCGCTTCGCCGCCGCCTATCTGCCGCTGATCGAACGCCGCCGCGACACGCCCTATGGCGAACGCGAGCGCGATTTTCAGGCTTACCGTCGCGGTCGTCATGTCGAATTCAATCTCGTTTGGGATCGCGGCACCTTGTTCGGCCTGCAATCGGGCGGCCGCACCGAATCGATCCTGATGTCGATGCCGCCGATCGTCAAATGGCGTTACGACTGGCGTCCCGAAGACGGCAGCGCCGAAGCGACGCTGTATACCGATTTTCTACCGCCGCGCGATTGGGTTTGACTGGGTTTGAAAAGTCGGCGCCGGCGGGACGGATGCGCCCGCAAAAATGACCCAGCGATGCAAAAGCCTATCGATCGGCGTATAATTCGCCCGCTTTAGCGCCATTGAATCGATTGTCATCTACGATAGATGCAGTTTGGCGCACCCCTTCGAATTCTGAAAGACCTCCAACGTGATCCCCCAGAAATTAAAGCTGGACATCGAGCGAGCCTATGTCGACACCATGATGAGCGTGTTGGCGCAAGGATTGGTGGCGACCAGTCGCATCGACAAAAGCGTGCACAGCGAATTTTCCCACTTCCCGCAAGGCTACCAAGTGCAAATGACGGTGATGCCGCACGGCCCCGGCTTTCTGCTCGAAGCCAACGGCGACGGTACGGTCGATCTCGCTAAAATCCCCAAGCCCAAGCCCGACCTCTGCGTCAAATTCAAACACCATTCCCACGCCTTATTGGTGCTGACCTTCCAGGAAGGCACGGCGCGCGCTTTCGCCAACGACCGGATGATTGCCGATGGCGACGTCGCCAATGCCGTGCGGCTGATCCGTTGCATGAACAAGATGGAAGCCTTGATTCTGCCGAAAATGGTCGCCAAGCTGGCGCTTAAACGTTACCCCGAGATGCCCCTGCTGCAAAAGATGATCAAAGCCACCTATATCTACTCGCTAGTCGCCAAGAATCTGCTCCTAGGAAAGTCGAAATGACCAAAGCTTTTTACGAATTTTTCTGCCCCGTCAAGATCATTGCCGGACATAAGGCGCTAGAGCATATCCCGTTCGAGTTAAGCGCGCTCTCGGTCGAACGGCCCTTGATCGTCACCGACAAAGGCGTGCGCGGCGTCGGTCTGCTGAGCCATATCGAAAACGTGTTCGCCGCCGCCGGCTTGCCGATTCCGGTGATTTTCGACGACGTGCCGCCCGACAGCAGCCTGCATACGGTGCGCAACGCCACGGCCGTGTATCGCGACAACGATTGCGACGCGATCATCGCGATCGGCGGCGGTTCGGTGATCGACACCAGCAAAGCCTTGAACGTGCTCGCCTCCGAAGGCGGCGACGATCTGCTCAAGTATTCGGGCGCACATAATCTCAAGCGCCCGTTGAAACCGCTGTTCGTGATTCCGACCACCTCGGGCACCGGCAGCGAAGTCACGATGGTGGCGATGATTTCGGACACCGAAAAGGGCGTGAAGATTCCGTTCACCTCGTATTTCCTGCTGCCCAACGCCGCCGTGCTCGATCCGCGCATGACGTTGACTTTGCCGCCGCATATCACCGCCATGACCGCGATGGATGCGCTGACCCATGCGATCGAGGCCTATACCTGCATGGCGGCGAATCCGATGAGCGACGCCTACGCCACGGCGGCGGTGCAGAAGATCGTCGGCAATATTCTGAAGGTGATGGACCATCCGCACGACGCCGATGGTCGGCTCGAACTGGCGCAAGCCTCGACCATGGCCGGCATCGCCTTCTCGAACTCCATGGTCGGCATGGTGCATGCGCTGGGTCATTCCATCGGCGCCGTCTGCCATCTGCCGCATGGCCTGTGCATGAGCCTGCTGCTGCCGTATGTGCTCGAATACAACCAGGATGCGATCGCCGAGCGTCTCGGTCAACTGCTGTTGCCGCTGGCCGGCGCCGAATTTTACGCCGCCACCCCAGCAGCGAGTCGCGCCATCCGCTCGATTCTGGTCATTCGCCAGTTGCGCGACGATCTTTACGCACGTTGCAAGCTGCCGCGCACCCTGCAAGAAACCGGCAAGGTTAAACAAGAGCAGCTCGAACAGATCGTCGAAGTCGCAATCAACGACGGCTCGCTGATCTACAACCCGAAGGAAGCCGACCGTCCCGATCTACTGGCGGTATTGAAAGCAGCCTGGGCTTAGACGCTGCCGTCGATGCGTTTTCAACGATTTTCAAACGGGCCGAGCTCAGGCGTCTCGACCCACCTCAACCGGGGCGTATCGAGTGCAAGCCCGGTTGCGAATTCCGGCGTTGGCCTTCCCAGGCCGCTCCGGCACGCCCGAAACCTACCCTAAGGAGATTTAGCGATGCCAAAGTCCAATCCGATCTATCGCCAACTTGAAAGCGCCCTCAAAGTACAACGCGCCGCCTATCTGGATCATCCCTACCCCAGTTACAGCGAACGCAAAGCCGATCTGCGCACCTTGCAGCGCTTCGTGCGCGATCACAAAGAAGCGATCATCGAGGCCATCAACTCCGACTTCGGCAATCGCTCGCGGCATGAAACCCTGTTCGCCGAGATCTTCCCGATTCTCGATGCAGTCGAACACACCCTGAAGCGCCTGAAGCGCTGGATGGAACCGCAAAAACGCGGCGTCGATCTGCGCAACTTTATGGGCGCGAAAAACCGCGTGATCCCGCAACCGCTCGGCGTGATCGGCGTAATCGTACCGTGGAATTTTCCGCTGAATCTGACCTTGATTCCGTTGATCTACATCCTCGCCGCCGGCAACCGCGCGATGATCAAGCTCTCGGAAAACTCGCGCAATCTATCCAATTTACTTAAAGAAGAATTGCCGAGCTATTTCCCGCCCGAGAAGGTCGCGATATTCGAAGAAACCGGCAACGTCGGCATCGAGTTCTCGAAGCTGCCGTTCGACCACTTGCTGTTTACCGGCTCGACGCAAACCGGTCGCGCCGTGATGTCGGCCGCCTCGCAAAATCTGTGTCCGGTCACGCTCGAACTCGGCGGCAAATCCCCCGCCTTGGTCTGCAAGGACTTTTCGATACGCAAAGCCGCCGAACGCGTGCTGTTCGTCAAACTGTTCAATGCCGGTCAGATTTGCACCACCGTCGACTACCTGTGGCTGCCGTATGACAAGATCGAAAGATTCATCGAATTGGCGAAAAAGATCATCCCGCAGCGCTACCCCAGCATCGATAGCGTCGACTATACGTCGATCATCGACGATCGCGCCTTCAACCGTCTGACCAGCGCCTTGGAAAAAACCGAAGAACTCGGCACGAAGACGATACAGTTGATCCCCGGCGAGCGCTGGAACGCCGAAACGCGCAAGATCGCGCCGCATATCGTGCTCGATCCGCCGGACACCTGCGAATTCGTTACGCGCGAAATCTTCGGCCCGATTCTGCCGATCCATGGCTATCACGATATCGAAGAAGTGATCGAGCATATCAATTCGCACCCGCGTCCGCTGGCGTTCTATCCGTTCAGCAACGATACGGCGCTGATCGAAAAGCTGCTGAACCGCGTGATGTCGGGCGGCGTCAGCGTCAATGACGGTCTAATGCACGTCGCCCAGCACGAACTGCCGTTCGGCGGCGTCGGCGAAAGCGGCATGGGGCATTACCATGGCTACGAAGGCTTCGTCACCTTCTCGAAAATGCGCCCGGTATTTTACCAGGCCAGCATCAGCTCGCTTAAACTACTCCATCCTCCGTATGGCAAATTCGCCACCAACGTGTTGAATTTCCTCACCAAGTAATTCGCATTCGCTGTATCGAAACCTGCCGTGGCGCACCGCCCGGCAGGTTTTTTTTCGTGGGTGTCCCATCGGGGCCGACTTTCATCCTGAAAAAGCAGTTGTCCACGAAAGACACGAAAATCACGAAAATAATCGAAGGCATGCTTGCCTTTTGGCTTTCGCCCGATGGCTGAATAAGTGTCTAGTCCAAGCTATCGTTCGCGTCTTTCGTATTTTTCGTGGCCCCAGACAGACGGCGGGGGAAGGTACAATGCTTAGGCGGCGTACACTCGGTACACTCCGTACCCGACGACGCCACACAACCGATCGATCAACCACGCATGGAGCCTACCTTCGATGAGCACCAAAAAGAACATTATCATTGCCACGATCATGATCGACCTCCTGCTGATCGCTGTCGGCGTCTGGTCTTATTTCAGTCCCCATAGAACGGCTAAAAACCTGCAAGCGGCAGCCGAGGCCAAGGACACGGCAAAGTTGAGCCTCTATGTCGATTTCCCGGCCTTGAAAACCGATTTGAAAAACACGCTCGGCGCCAAAATGGACGCTACGGCAAAAAAATCCGACAATCCACTGAGCATGATCGGCGCCGCCTTGGCCGGCGCCGTCGTCGGCCCTATGGTCGAAACCTTCGTCACGCCGGAGAGTTTGGCGTTGTTGATGAAAGGGGAAAAACCGCAAAACAACGCGCCCTCCGCGACGGCAAAGCCTCAGGAAGCGGAAACCGCAACGAGCTACGAAAGCTTCGACCGTTTCGTCGTCACCGTGCGCCAGAAAGACGCGGCGGCGCAACCCATCGGCTTGGTGTTCCAGCGTGCCGGCTGGTTTTCATGGAAACTTTCCGCACTGCGACTGCCGCTTTAACGCCCGCATCCGTCTCACCAGCGCCGACTTTTAAGGCAACACATGAAAATCAAATGCTATCAGGTCGATGCCTTTACGCATCGAGTTTTCGGCGGCAATCCGGCTGCCGTCTGTCCCTTGCACAGTTGGTTGGATGACGATTTACTACAGGCGATCGCCGCCGAAAACAATTTATCCGAAACGGCCTTTATCGTCGCGACGGCGCTCGGTTATCAACTGCGCTGGTTCACCCCACGTCGGGAAGTCGATCTCTGCGGCCACGCCACGCTGGCCGCCGCCCATGTCGTCTTCGACCTGCTGCACGATCCTCGCCCCTGCATCTCCTTTTCCACGCGTAGCGGCAATCTGATCGTTACGCGCGCCGGCGAAAAAATACGTATGGATTTTCCGGCGCGCATGCCGCATTCCTGTCCCTGGCCCGACCCATTGATCCAGGCTTTGGGCCGTAAGCCATTGGAGGTGTTGGCGGCGGACGACTATATCGTCGTTTTCGAAACCGAAGAGATCGTGCGCGCGATTCAACCTCAATTCCATCTACTCGAACCGTTGGATTTACGCGGCGTCTGCATTACCGCCCCCGGAATCGCCACCGACTTCGTCAGCCGCTTCTTCGCCCCGAAATACGGCATACCCGAAGATCCGGTGACTGGCTCGGCCCATTGCGAACTGGCGCCCTACTGGGGCGATAAACTCGGTCTGAGTTTCTTGAGCGCCAAACAACTCTCGCCACGCGGCGGCGAGATCGACTGCGAACTGCGCGAAGATCGGGTGATTTTGTCCGGTCATGCGGTATTGTTTATGCACGGAGAGATCGAATTGCCGAACCTCGCCAACCGGTGACGCAACGATCGCCGCTAAATTTCGGCTGACTGTCGAGGCCGCCCGTTGCCGAGGCGAACCATAAACCAAAACCGACTGCCCTGCCCCGGCGTACTGACGACGCCAACCTCGCCACCCATCAGCATCGCCAGTTGCCGAGTGATCGCCAGCCCCAAGCCGGTTCCGCCGACAGTGCGGGTCGTCGAACCGTCGATCTGCTCGAATACCGTGAAGAGCCGCGCATGTTCCTCGCGCGAAATCCCTACTCCCGTATCCTCGACCTCGAAACGGGCCAGAACATCGCTCTCGCCGTGCGCAACGACCTGGCCGCGCAAGACGATGGAACCCTCCGTGGTAAATTTGACCGCATTGCTTAGATAATTGACCAACATTTGAGCGAGCCGCTGCGGATCGCCGTTGAGTCTTTCCGGAATGCCGTCGATTTCGACGCGGTACGCAAGATTTTTCGCGCGCAGACTTTCGGCGATCGCCTTATTCACGCTTTGCAGCAGAAAGCTCAGCGTGAAATCGATCTTATCGATCTTCAAGCGCCGGGTTTCGAGTAAGGAAATATCCAGAATATCGTCCACGATTCCATGCAGACGGCGGGCGGACGCAACGATATCGCCTAGCCTCGACGCCAACGCCGGATCGTGCAGCTTGCGTTGCACGATGCCCGAAAGACCGATAATCGCATGCAAAGGAGTTTTAAGTTCATGACTCATATTCGTCAAGAATATAGTTTTCGCCCGATTGGCGGCTTCGGCGACTTCTTTGGCGGCCTGGAGTTCGGCGGTGCGCAAACCGACTTGCTCCTCCAACTGCTTGCCATGCCGCTCCAACTCGTGCAACATACGATCGCGTTCGGTTCTATCGACGCCCTGAACCAGAAGATGCGGCGCTCCATTGATCGCGACCGGCGCCAAAATGCAATCAGCATTGATCTCCTTATCGAAGCTGCCGACGAAATGCACTTCAAGCTGTTTTTTCCGGCCTTCGGTCAATGCTTCGATACTAGCCGCATATAAGCCGGTCTCTTTCCAGCGAAGATTTTCGCGAAAATTTTGCGCCAACATCTGCTCGCGCGTCGCGCCGACAATTTGGGCATACGCCTCATTGACCATGACGCAAGCGCCGTCGGCGCGATACACCGCCATGGGGATAGGCGACGACGACAGCGTCGTTTCGGCGAATGCAACCGACTCTTGCAAACGACGATTCGACTGCGCCAATTCGGCGGTGCGGTCGCCGACGCGCCGCTCCAGCAGCGCGCGTTCGTCGGCCAGATCGCGCAACGCACGGCGACGCTGCCGATTGATGGCGAGTAAAGCCAGAATCGACGCGGTTTCCAAGGCCAGCACGGCTAGCGCGACGATAATTTGCCAACGGTATTTCATCCATACCGTGTCCGGACGATCGATAATCACGCTACCCGCTGGCAAGCGGCTTGCGTCGATCCCGAAACGCTGCATAACCGCATAGTCGAAAATCATACTCGCGGGCGAAGTCATCACCACCGGAATATCCGTGGCAGATGCGCCGCCCAAAATCCGCACCGCCATCTCCGCCGCTGCGCGCCCTTGATCTTCGCCGGTCAAAATGCGCCCACCCAGCACCCCGACGCCGAGTTGGAAATCCCAAAATCCGTAAATCGGCAACGGGCTGGCCGTAGCGACCATGCGTCCGCTTTCGACCGGGGTCAAAGGGCGGCCCTCCCCCCGATCGCTAATCTGCCCCGCCAGAAACAGCAGCGAATGCGGCGGCAATTCGTCCAAACGCCGCCGCAACTCCGCCAGCGAAACATCCTTGAGATTCAGCACCCGATATTTGTCGGCATACTTAGTCAGCGCCGTCCCCGCGACGATTTCGGCATTCCGTTTGCTGCTCGGATCGGCGGTCGAAACGAGGAACGCCAAGACGCTCGTTTCGGGATGAATTCGCAGCGCCATATCCACGGTGGCGGCATAATCGATTTCTTCGTTGACGCCCGTAACGTTCGCAACGCCCTTAAGCAACTCCGGATGGAAATTGTTGTAGCCGCAAAATACGATCGGCAGTCCCGGAAACAGCCGTTCCCGGTAGCGAATGGCGAAATCGTAGGCCGCATTGTCCGAAACGACGACGAGATCGTGGCGATAGCGCGCATATTTATTCGCCAGCAAAACGGCCAGGGATTCGCTCAACTGCGGGTCGGGAAACCGGCGACTATCCAGATATTCGACCGAAAGTTCGATCTTTTTATCGGCCTGCGCCAAGCGCTGCTGCAACCCATGCTCGATCCCATCGCTCCAACTGTAGCCTGGGTGATAGGAATTGAGGTACAAAATCCGGCTGGCGGCGGTTTCGGCCGCCGCCGGCGCGAGGCGAATCGATAAACCCAGCACCCCCAGGAGCAACAGCCGACGCAATTGGCGAAGCCTGCGCCTGAAATTCAATGGGATCAATACAATCGCCTTAGCATCCATAGATCGTAATTATCGACAAATCATGTCTTTAAGGATAATCGAAGTATGGCGCGACAGGTTCATATAACGCTTATTTTTCTGGAGCGATTCTCCCGGCGTTCGAAGCGCCGCGATCCGTCTCGCCGGCGCCGACTTTCATGGCGCAAGAAAATGTAGAATCGACGGACCGCGAACTGTCCACCTCGAAGGAGATTCCCATGAAAGCTGCCGTATTTTTATCCGGTTGCGGCGTCTACGACGGCGCCGAAATTCAGGAAAGCGTATTGACGCTGCTGCATCTCAAAAAGAACGGCTTCGACTACCGATGCTTTGCGCCGGATATCGTTCAACATCACGTCATCGACCATCGCAGCGGCGCGGAAATGGCCGAAACGCGTAACGTATTGACCGAAGCGGCAAGGATCGCGCGCGGCGCTATCGCCCCGTTGAGCGAATTCAAGGCCGAAGATTACGACGCCGTCGTGCTGCCCGGCGGCTTCGGCGTCGCCAAGAATTTCAGTGCATGGGCGTTCGACGGGCCGCAAGGCGCGATCCTGCCCGAAGTGGCCGCCGCCTTGCGCGCGACCTTAAGCGCCAAAAAAGCCATCGCCGCGCTTTGCATGGCGCCGACCACGCTGGCGCTTGCCATCGGCACGGCAGGTCCGTCGCTCGCATTGACGGTAGGAAGCTGCGATGCGCCCTCGCCCTACCCCATCGCCGAGATCGCCGCCGGGATAGCCTCCCTAGGCATGAAGTCGTTCGATTGCGCCGCCGATCAGGTCTGTATCGACCGCGACAATAAAATCGTTACAGCGCCCTGCTATATGATGGAAGCCGATATCCTCGCCGTCGCGCGCGGCGTGGCGGCGGCGATGGCGGCGCTGAAGATGCTGGTGGAAACGTCGGGAAATCGCGTCGGTTTATGATATAAGCCAATTTCGTCGCGGCGTCGGGTCGCTTGCGTACGCAGGATAAAATAGGGCGATTCCACACCTTACATCGAAGGAGCCGCTCTTGGCCTTGCATACCTATCGTTTGACCGCCGAATTTATCGAATTGAACCAGTTGCTTAAGTTTCTCGGCCTGGCGCCCTCCGGCGGCGGCGCCAAGGCGCTGATCGTCGGCGGCGGCGTCGACGTCGATGGCGTAAAAGAGCTCCGTATTCGGCGTAAATTGCGCGCCGGCCAGAAAGTGCAGATCGACGGTCATGAAATCGAGATTCTTCCGCCGGGCGAAACAGACGAAATGGATAACATGTAATGGCGATACAATGGTTTCCCGGTCATATGACCTCGGCGCGACGCAAAGCCGCCGAAGCCTTGGCGCAAAACGACGTGGTGATCGAAGTCTGCGACGCGCGCTTGCCCGAGGCCAGCAGCAATCCGATGATTCGCGAAATGCGCCAGCATCGCAATCGCCCGTGCCTCAAGCTGCTCAACAAGGCCGACCTCGCCGACCCGAACGCCACACGGGCTTGGCTCGCCTATTACAATCAGCAACCCGGCGTCGCCGCGCACGCCGTTTCCTGCAAAAATCCCCATGAAGTGAGTCAGATAACGCGCTGGTGCAAACAATTGGCGCCGCACCGCAACGACGGCGTCAAGCCGTTGCGCATGTTGATTATGGGCATACCCAACGTCGGCAAATCGACGCTGATGAACGCCTTGCTCAAACGGCGCGTCAGCGCGGTCGGCGACGAACCCGCCGTCACCAAATCGCAACTCAGCCAGGATCTGAGTCCGCAAATGAGCATCACCGACACGCCCGGATTGATGTGGCCGAAAATTGCGCACGACAGCGACGGCTTTATGTTGGCCGCCAGCCACGCCATCGGTCGCAATGCGGTGATCGAATCCGAAGTCGCGGTGTTTCTCGCCGGCGTGCTGTTGGCGCGCTATCCGCAGGCGCTGTGCGAGCGCTATGGAAACGGCATCGAAGGCCGCGACGGCGTCGGCGTGGTCGAAGCGATCGCGATGCAACGCGGCTGTCGTCTCAAGGGCGGACGCGACAACGGCGAACTCGATCTGGAAAAAGCGGCGATGATACTGCTGACCGATTATCGCCAATGCAAACTCGGGCGCATCAGCCTGGAAACGCCGGCGACACGCGCCGCGATGCTGAATTCGCCGAATTCACCAAGTTCGCCGCCCACCGCCGCACCGCACACGTAAATCCCCAGCCGTCCCGCCAGCACCGACTTTTCGCTTGCGCGCGCTACGACTTTTTTTCGGCGAAATAACCGTCCAATTCGATCCGCGTCATTTTCATCCGATAGAATCGGCAGCGTCGATTTCTTACTTTCCTACATAAGGATGCCTCATGAGCGTACAGCCCGATCCGCTTATCCGCCGCAAGAACCGCGACCGACTCGGGCGTCCGGTGCTGGTCGTCGAAGATCAGCGCTCGTTGGCCGAAATGTTGAGCGCCTTGCTGCAAGATCGCTGGGGCTGCGAAGTGCATATCGCCGACACATTGAACCGCGCCAAGGCATTGCTGGCCCAGGGTCACCCCTACCTGGCAGCCTGTTGCGACCTCAATTTGCCCGACGTTCACCATGACGAAGTCATCGACGCGATGACAGAATGGCCATCATCGGCGTCGCGGCGGTAGGCAGCATCATGCCTTCGGCGCAGTTCCTCAAAAACGGGATCAGTTTTAGATAATACAGACACTATGCGTATGCAAGCCTACAAATTCGAACTGATGCCTTCTGGCTGCCAAGAGCGCGATATGCGCCGATTCGCCGGATCGCGTCGCTTCGTCTATAACAAGGCGCTGACGTTGCAGAAGGAGCGGTACACCGCTGGCGAGAAGCGATTGAGCTACGTCGAAATGGCGAAACTGCTGACAGGGTGGCGCAACGGACCGGAAACGCCGTGGCTAAAGGATGCTCCAATTCATCCACTTCAGCATGCACTCAAGGATTTGGATCGCGCCTACGTCAACTTTTTCCAGAAGCGTACCGCCTTCCCGACGTTCAAACGAAAAGGCATGGGCGATAGCTTCCGGTATCCCGATTCCAAGCAATTCGAAGTCGACCAAGTCAACAGCCGCATCAAGCTGCCGAAACTCGGCTGGATTCGCTACCGAAACAGCCGGAATATCGAAGGCACAGCGAAGAACATCACGGTGTCAAGCAGCGGCGGCAAGTGGTTCGCCTCGATCCAGACTGAGCGCGAAATCGAAGCGCCAATTCATCCGTCCACGTCCATCGTCGGTATCGATGTCGGTATCGCTCGCTTTGCCACGCTGTCGGATGGCAGCCATATCGAGCCGACCAACAGCTTCAAGCAGCACC
>DATETD010000521.1:0-3868 GCA_035283885.1 Rhodocyclaceae bacterium | reverse complement strand
ATCTGCGGCTCGAACGGCGGCGAACTCCAGCGCGCCAGATCGCCGGTCGGCACCACATCGGTATGTCCGGCAAAGGCGACGACACGCCCGGCGTCGCCGCGTCGCGCCCAGAGATTCGATACGCCGCCGATATCGATGCGTTCGAGACGGAATCCCAAGGGCTGCAACCACGCGCCGATCAACTCCAAACAACCCGCATCCTGCGGTGTGATCGAGGGGCGCGCGATCAGCGCCTGCGCTTTTTCGAGAACCGACATCATCCGTCCATTTTCAAAGTAAATTCGCTGAACGAAGTACCGGGCGCCAGCGAACGGGTCGGATCGGGCGTCGTCTTCTGCTCTTCGGGCTTGGCCTCTTCCGCCGTCGCGTTATTGATCAACCATTGCAGATTGTTCGCCGAGTCCGCATTGGCGAGCGCCTCGTCCAAGGTAATAATATTATTCCGATACAAATAAAACAGGCATTGCTCGAAGGTCTGGCTGCCGGGCACCATGCTCTTTTCCATCGCTTCTTTAATCTCGTTCAAATCGCCCTTCTCGATCAGTTCGGAGATATGACGCGAATTCAGCAGCACCTCGACCGCCGGCACACGACCGCCATCGGGCTTTTTGACTAAACGCTGCGAAATCACGCACTTGAGCGTCACCGACAAATCCGAGAGCAAGGCCGGACGGTTTTCCAGCGGATAGAAGCTGATGATGCGGCTCATTGCGTGATAGCTGTTGTTCGCATGCAAAGTGGCGATGCACAGGTGGCCCGACTGCGCATAAGCGATCGCTTGGCTCATCGTATCCTTATCGCGAATTTCGCCGATGAAGATTACATCGGGCGCCTGACGCAAGGCGTTTTTGAGGGCGATATGAAACGCCTTGGTGTCGGTGCCGACTTCACGCTGATTGACGATAGACTTCTTATTTTTGAACAGGAATTCGACCGGATCTTCCAAGGTCAGGATGTGGCCGGTTTTGTTCTCGTTGCGATAATCGAGCATCGAGGTCAAGGTGGTCGACTTGCCCGAGCCGGTTGCGCCCACCATCAGGATCAGCCCGCGCTTCTCCATGATGACATCCTTGAGCACATCGGGCAGTTGCAAGGTCTCGAAACGCGGAATATCCGAGGGAATGTAGCGTATCACCGCCGCCTGCGTGCCGCGCTGATAGAAGCAGGAGATGCGGAATACACCGACATTCGGAATGCCGCAGCGCGTATTCAATTCGCGCGCCTCGTCCAGTTCGTGCAACTGCTCCGCGGTCAGAATCTCGTTCAACAGCGTGCTGATGGTGTCCGGCATCAAAATGGTCTGATTGACGGGAACGGCGTTGCCGTTGATCTTGATCGTAATCGGAGCGCCGCACGATAGAAACAAGTCCGACGCTTTCTTGTCGTTCATCAAATGAAACAGACGCAGCATAGTGCCCTTGATTTCCATCTTCAGCCCCCTCTCGCTCTATCGAAACTCGATCAATCGCCGCGCAGCAACTCGTTGATGCCGGTCTTGGCGCGCGTCTGCGCATCGACGCGCTTGACGATCACCGCGCAATACAGGCTGTACTGACCGTTGGCCGCCGGCAGATTGCCGCTAACCACCACCGAGCCTTCGGGCACGCGACCGTACAACACTTCGCCCGTAGTGCGGTCGTAAATCTTGGTGCTTTGCCCAATATACACCCCCATCGAGATCACGCAGTTATCTTCGACGATCACGCCCTCGACCACCTCGGAGCGCGCGCCGATAAAGCAGTTGTCGCCGATGATGGTCGGATTGGCCTGCAAAGGCTCCAACACGCCGCCGATGCCGACGCCACCCGACAAATGCACGTTCTTGCCGATCTGCGCGCACGAACCGACCGTCGCCCACGTATCGACCATCGTACCTTCGTCGATGAAGGCGCCGATATTCACAAAGCTCGGCATCAGCACCACATTGCGACCGATAAAACTGCCGCGCCGCGCTACCGCCGGCGGCACCACGCGGAAGCCGCCCTTTTGAAATAGATGGGTATCGTAGTGAGCGAACTTGTTCGGCACCTTATCGTAATAACGCAACGGCCCGCCGTCCATCAGCGCATTGTCTTCGAGGCGGAACGACAACAGCACCGCCTTCTTGATCCATTGGTGCGTCGTCCATACCCCGTCGATACGCTCGGCGACGCGCAAGCGGCCTGCATCCAGTTCGCCCAGTACATGCGACACCGCCTCGCCGATACGCGCCGGAGCTGAACCGGGACTCAAGTTGGCGCGATCTTCCCACGCGGCATCGACGATTTTTTGTAAATCCTGCATAACATTATTCCTTTGAAGTATTAAAGCGACCGACAAAAATCGCCGATGCGCACGGCGGCTTCGCGGCACTCGTCCAACGGCGCCACCAGAGCGATACGTAAAAAATTCTCTCCGGGATTGACGCCATTCGCCTCGCGCGCCAAAAAGCTGCCCGGCAACAACGCTACATTCTTTTCGCGCAACAAGGCGCGCGTAAATTGCGCCGCCGCATCGAACGGCCCCGCGTCGAAACGATCCGCCAAACGATCTACCCAAGGCGCCATCGACGCCCACAGATAAAACCCCGCATCGGGCATCGAGGTATCCAACGACTCGGCCAGCAACGGCGTCGTCACGGCGAACTTTTCGGCGTACAAACGGCGATTCTCGCGCACATGCGCCTCGTCGTTCCATGCGGCGATGCTCGCGGCCTGCACCGCCGGATTCATCGCGCTGCCGTGATAGGTGCGGTATAGCAAAAACTTCTGCACGATACGCGCGTCGCCGGCGACGAAACCCGAGCGCAACCCCGGCACGTTCGAACGCTTCGACAAGCTGGAGAACATGACCAGATTGCGATAGTCCGTCCGCCCCAACTGCGCCGCCGCCGTCAAGCCGCCCAAAGGCGGCACTGCCTCGTCGAAATAAATTTCCGAATAACATTCATCCGAAGCAATGACGAAGCCGTAACGATCCGAGAGTTCGAACAAGGTTTTCCAGGCGTCCAAGCCCATCACCTTGCCGGTCGGATTGCCCGGCGAGCACACATACACCAATTGCACCTCGCGCCAAACGCGGTCGGGCAGGCGATCCCATTCCATGGCGAAATCGTTCGCGGGCAGCGTATTCAGGTAGAGCGGCTCGGCGCCGGCGAGATAGGCCGCGCCTTCGTAAATTTGATAGAACGGATTCGGGCACACCACCTTGGGCGCGCCGCGATGGCGGTCGATGGCGGTTTGCGCAAACGCAAACAAGGCCTCGCGCGAACCGTTCACCGGCAATACCTGAGTGGCGATATCCGGCGTCGCCACGCCATAGCGCCGCGCGATCCACGCGGCGATCGCCTGGCGCAAAGCTTCGCTGCCCTGCGTCGTCGGGTAATTCGCCAATCCATCCAAATGCTGCGTGAGCGCCTGACGAATAAACGCGGGCGTCGCATGCTGCGGCTCGCCGATCGACAGCTTGATCGGGCTAAAAGTCGGCGCTGGCGATACGGATGCGGATGCGGCTGCGGCATCGGCGGCCAACAACTGGCGCAGTTTTTCGAACGGATACGGTTGTAGGCGGGCTAGATCGGGATTCACGGCGGGGAGTGTGGCGTAGCGGAAGCGTAGGGAGGCGCATTATAAGGCAGGGCTTCCGGCGCCTCGACACGCGCATCGACGGCGCGCCGGCGATCGACTATGGCGTCTATGAATATCTCATTCACACTCCAGCGGGCGAAAATTTCCATCAAATCCTGAACTGCTGCACCAAGCCCTCGACTTCGCTCACCATACGGTCGATGCCGTCGATCCGCCCCGCCAGCGCCGCGCTATCGTCGGCGGTCGCCTCCGACAGCTTATTGATCGCCACCACGCTATGGTGCATTTCGTTCGCCATGGTC
>DATETD010000520.1:0-3786 GCA_035283885.1 Rhodocyclaceae bacterium | reverse complement strand
GAGCCTAGGTTCGCCGGGCTTGGAGGCTATCCGCTGGCTGCGTCCGGTGCGCCCCGGCGACACGCTGCATGTGCGCATGACGATCCTCGAATCGCGCCTGATGGACAGCAAGCCGCATGTCGGCCTGGTGCGCTCGCGCTGGCAACTCTTCAATCAAAACAACGAAGAAGTCATGCATATGGAAGGCCACGGCATGTTCCGCCGCCGCCCAACCGCCACCTGAGCGCCGCTTGATTCATTACTCGTTCCAATCCCCCCACTGCGGAGTTTTTATGCAATTCACCACACTTAAAGTCGAACTCGAAAACAATATCGCCGTCATCACCCTGAATCGCCCCGAAAAGGCCAACGCCATGAACGAGCCGATGTGGCAGGAAGTCCGGCAGGCGATGAACTGGCTCGACGCCACGCCCGAAGCGCGCGTCGGCGTGATTACCGGCGTCGGCAAATTCTTCACCGCCGGCATCGATCTGAGCTTGCTCGCCAGCGTCAGCGACAAAATCGAAGACGAATGCGACGGACGCAGCCGCGAAAAACTGCGCCGCCTGATACTCGACCTGCAAGACACGCTGACCTCGATCGAACGCTGCCGCAAGCCGGTGCTCGCCGCGGTGAATGGCGTCTGCGTCGGCGCCGGCATCGACCTGATCACCGCCTGCGATATGCGCTACTGCTCGGCCAACGCGAGCTTCTCGATCAAGGAAATCGACGTCGGCATGACGGCGGACGTAGGCACTTTGCAACGTCTGCCGCGCGTAATCAACGACGGCATGGCGCGCGAACTGGCCTACACCGGCCGCAACTTCGACGGCCAGGAAGCGCAGCAAATGCAATTGGTGAATCGCTGCTACGAATCGCCCGACGCCTTGAAGGACGGCGTGATGGAAATCGCGCGCACCATCGCCGCCAAATCGCCGCTGGCGATTCGCGGCTCCAAGGAAATGATCAACTACGCCCGCGACCACTCGGTCGCCGACGGCCTCAACTATGTCGCCACCTGGAACGCGGCGATGCTGATGTCGAACGACTTGATGGAAGCCGGTCAAGCCGCGATGTTCAAGCGTCCGGCGGTGTTTAAGGATTGATACGGCATCGAATAAACCCTAGTTCAATCCGCAGATGAGCGCAGATGAGCGCAGATTTTCATCGCGGTGCGCGGCGCATCGCCTCCGCTCTTAGCCGTGGTTTTATCTGCGGAAATCTGCGTCATCTGCGGACAACTGCTTTTTCTGGGATAAGGTTCATAACGGGCTATCCGTGACGCGCATCGCCGCCCATTCTGCGGCGCTCAAGCCGACAAGCTCCAAGGCATCGGGCAGGGATATCCCCTTGGCGAGCAATCTCGTCATCGTCGCCCGCTTTTCCTCGCGGCGTCCTTCCTCCAAGCCGGCCTGCTTGCCGTCGCGAAACGAAGTTTTCACTTCGCTTTCGCGAATGCGCCTGTCCTTGATGAAGTCGTCGTACTCCTCGCGCTCCGCCGCGCTGAGTCGCAAAATCGCCAAGCATTCCGCCGCCGCACCGAGTCCTTGCGCCTTGAAGTCGCTCTTGATTTCGGAATTCTTCAAAAAGTAAATCCACTCGTCGAGACTGTCGCGCGCCACGTCGTCGAAATTATTGACCTTGAGGATGAAATACTCGGGAAAGATATTCGTCGGCGTCTCGGCATGAAACAGCTCGCGCTGACGCGGCGAGAGCGCAAGGATATCCGCATGATGAATGCCGCGAAATTCGGTAGCACCCCGATACACATAATCCGCGCCTTGGCCGAGATCGAAATAGACGATATTGATCGAAATGACCTTGCGGATGCGCGCATACTCGTCGCCGATATTCAGATGATCGACGATCAATTTCGACGAGCCGAACAGCATGCGATGAAAATAGTCGCTCTGTCCGTCCGCCTGCACCTCGATCAACAGCAGATCGCCGCCGACTTCCTGCGCCAGAATATCGACGCGATTGCTTTTATTCGTCGCCGTTTCGCGGTTGCCCTCGCTTTCGAGGATGCGTTCGATGCGGATCGACTGATGCAGCAATTCCGACAAAAAACCTTCGAGCACGGCGAAATTGGCCTTGTTGCGCAACAGCTTTTTCATCGCCCAATCGAAACGGACTAGGGTTTGTTTCATGCTTGCTCTCCTCGCTGCGATGTCGTCGAGAGAATTGTAACGGCGTATGCTGAAATCCGCTCGAAAAACGAAGGCGGATAAAAAGTCGGCGCTGGCGGGACGGATACGCCAACGCTATCGAAGCGAAAACCGATTCAATCAAGGCTTACGCCATACCCCTGCAGCGATTAGGCGCTTCGTCAGCGCGCTACGCCGTCCATGATTCGCCATAAATTCCCGCATCGCATGATCGAATTCGGCGCGGCTTGCGCATAAGTCGTAAGCCGCGGCCAGATCGACGATGAGTTTAGTCGCGGCGTCGTAGCCCGATGCGATGCCGGAGATCGCATGGTTATCCGCCATTCGCCATGAGCGCGCAAAGTCCGTCGCCATCGAGCGCAGATAAATCTCGCGTTTGGCCTGTTGTGCGGCGAGCGCTTTGGCATGCTGTTCCGCCGCGCCTTGCCGACGCCGCTGCTCGCATGTCTGGGCCAATTGCCGCAACTCGTCGACGCTACGCCGCGTGCGTTGTTTCGGTTGCGGCGTTCGGTCGCGTCGCCAGCGCCCATAGCGCATCTTCAGTTCGCGTTCGACGGAGTGCGATTCGCCGCGCGCCACGCGCTTGAGCAAAGCGCGGCTTTCGGCGGGCGACAGCGAGTCGAACCAAAGCTCGAATTCGTTCTCGTCATCCTGCGCCGCCGCGTTGGGCGTATCGCCTACGGCTGCCGCCAACAGCCAATCGTCGTCGATGGCGAGAAATTCGGCCAAGGCTTCCTGGGCGGCGCTCAATCGCGACAAACCGGGCGGCGGCGGCGGTTCGATCGCCTCTTCGTCATCGATATCGCCCGAGGCCGCGCCCGCAAGCCAGCCGAGATACAGCGAGCGCCAATCGCCGCGCATCAGTTCGTCACGCAAGGGCAACAAGCGCCCCATCCAGCCCTGCCCCTCCGACTCGAAATAGTCGCCTTCGTCATCTTCGCCCATGGTCCAAGTGACGATCCAATGGGTTTCGGTCGGTTCGAAACTCAAGGTCGATGCGGTTTCGAAATCGTTCAGCATGTCGATGTCGAACAAATCGCGCGGGACGCGCAACGATAGCGTGTAATTGCCCCAATTGGCGATATACACATGCGCATCGAAATATCGCCGCATCCAGTCCTGCGGATCGCCTTTGAGATCGCCCCATTGATAATCGTTAACGAACGACGAGGTCGTAATCGTCGCGCGCGTCGACCGCGCGCGCAGTTCGGCCATTTGCTTCTCGTTCAATGGCTTATCGACCGCGACGAATTCGTAATATTGATATTCGCTCATTCCATTACCCTAAAAAACAAAAAGCGCGAAAATTCGTTTGAATTCTTCGCGCCTTTCGTCATCCGCCTAACGACAAAATCGGGCAGAATCGTTTTACATCTGCTGATAAATCGGCCCTTCGCCGCCTTGCGGCGTCACCCAGTTGATGTTCTGCGTCGGGTCTTTGATATCGCAGGTCTTGCAATGCACGCAGTTTTGCGCATTGATCTGCAAACGTGGGTTGGCGCCATTGTCGTCGCGCACGATTTCATACACGCCGGCCGGACAGTAGCGCTGCTCGGGGGCGTCGTAGAGAGCGAGGTTGACCTTGATCGGCACCTCGGGGTCCTTGAGCGTCAGGTGGCAGGGCTGGTTTTCCTCATGA
>DATETD010000519.1:0-9420 GCA_035283885.1 Rhodocyclaceae bacterium | reverse complement strand
TGCGCACCGACATACCGATACTAATCAAAGGGCTGGACGACATCGACGAGTCAACTTTCGCGAAAAAACAAGCGCCCCGGCAAGCCGGCGGCGGAATAGGTTTCGGCGCCGAAGAGGCGCCACGACACTTCGAACAATGCGCGCCGCGCCGCACGCGCGCCGCGCCGCTTGCCCAAAAACAGCGAAAAGGCTGCGATTAAAAAATTTCTAAGGAATAACCCTATCGGCGTCGGCGTATGCCGTTGAACGCAGGCTTCGAAGCTCGGCCAATCGATGCGCCAAGATCGGTCTTGCCGGCCAAACTCCAACTGCGCGCGCTGCTGCGCCGCCTGTAGCAAATGCCGAAAACGCTGCTCGTAGGTGTGCTCGTTACGCGTGCGTTCATACCCGGCCCATGCGATACGATTCCGTTCTTCGGGGCGATCGAGATAGTAACGAATCTTGGCGGCCAGTTCGTCGATATCGGAAAAACATACGATTTCGCGATCGAGCGCGAAATACTCCGCCAGCGCATCCGCCGGCTCGGTCAATAAAAAGCCGCCGGCGCCCGTGACTTCGAACACTCTGGCTTTGATCTGGCGATTGCGCACCAAGCGCCAGCCGCGCCACAGCAAGCCCGAATCGCCGAAATTCAGACTGACGATCGAGGATCGCACGATGCGCGGAATCTCGTCCGACGCAATCGGCCCACTCGGCCAGCCATGGCCGAAACAGTTGACCTCGATCCCGCGCCGACGTAAGGCCTCGATCCAGCGCGGACGATTGCCGTAAGCCGAGCCGATAAAGCTCACCGCATAGTCGCACTCATGCGCCATTTGCGGTGCATGCAAGCCGCGCTCGCTCGCCGCCCATTGACTCAGCGCCACGTTTTCATAGCCTAACCTGCGCGCCTGGCGTAAAGCCTCGTTCGAGGTCGTGGCGTGCAGATGAAACCAGGGCGCGATAAAACGCGAAAACTCATCGAACTTCCAGGAATCGTCGGTGCCCCAATGGATCAATACGGCGGAGCTGTGTCGCTTAAGCCAAAGCACGGTCTCCGACCATAATTCATATCCCATCAGCACGAAAAAGATTGTATCCGGACGCTCGCGCTCGACGCATTCGAGAAACGCGCGGTTGAATGCGGAAAAATCGGCATATGCGCTACGGTCGAACGACTCGAAAAACGCCACTTCCGTCGCCAAATTGCGCCAAGCGGGTAAAAAGTTAGTGTATTCATAGCCTTCGCCGCGCCGCGCGTCGCCGTAATTGTGTTGGCCGAATACACAGAGAATTTTCCGCACCATGCGACTCACTCTCGATTACGCAGATTCACCACAGATTCTTATCGAGGAAAATCGTATTGATATAAGTATCGGCATACGCGAAATACCCATTGTCTTGCATGAGTTCGGCGATCTCCGGGATTTTCCCGCCCTCGCGCTTGCTCGAATAGGATAAAGTTTCCGCGCAAATCACTTTCGGACGATGCCGAGCGAAATCGAGGCTGCGTAAGACGATCAGATCGAATCCCTCGATATCGATAGAAACTAGATCGGGCGCAACCGGAAAGTATTCATCCAGCACGCTATCGATCGAGCGAACCGGAATGGACACGACCTCTTCGATCGCCACCTTGCCCTCTTTTTCCATCGCACGGGCTTCGGCTTCCGAAAATGTGTTGAGCGTGCGGGAACTCATCACGTAAAACGGCATACTACCGTCTTTATCGCCGACGCCGATATTGAGATTGCTGTCGCGAGGGCGTTTTTCGTGAAATTCGCGTATCAATTTCGGGTCGGGTTCGACATTGACGCCGCGCGCGCCCTGTGCATAAAAAGAAAACGTATTATTCAGATACGTCGGATGATGCGCGCCGATATCGATATAGGTCGGAGAATGAATCTTAAGTGCGTCGAATATAAAGCGCACGATCAAGTCCTCGCCGCATTGCGAGTACGACATTTTGCCGGCGCCTCTCGTTTTATCGTCGATTTTATTGAGGATGCGATACAGAAGCCAATCGAACTTCGACATAATATTCCTTACAGTTGTTCCGCGACGTGCTGCTTGATCGCCACACAATGCCAGCCGATGCAGGCGACATCTTGAGCCGCAACGGTTCTTTGCCGTAACCCGTAATACAGCAAGCCGATCCCGGCGACCAAATACGCCAACGGCCAGCACCAATCCCTGCGCTCGAAGGCTTGCTGCGGGAGGCGAATCAGCTCCTGGCGCGAAAAAGAAAACCAATCGCCGTTCGGCGACAACTCTTCGATAGCGAATCCCTGCGGCGGTAGGTGATGTTCATACCAATAGCGCCCGAATCCGGAGCAAAAATGATACGGCGCAAAATGAACCAAAGATGCGAACGGTGCGGTCAGGATCAATACTCCGCCTGGCTTGAGCAGTCGCGAAAACTCAGCGAGGGCTTGCAGCGGGTCGGGAACGTGCTCCAGCACCTCGCTGCATAAAACGGCGTCGAACGATCCGTCCGGTTCGGGAATGGCGACGATATCGGACACGATATCGATTCGACGAGTATCCCAACTCCCCACCTGAAGGCCGACACCATTGCCGACGCCGTCGTATTGACAAAAATCTTGGGAAACGTAGTCCAAATGAGTGCAGAGCGGCTTATTGCGCAACTCGCCGGCGCCGGCGTCCAGTATGCGCATCCCCTTAGACAGGCCGCCGATCGTTTTTTTTAGCCAGGCGTTGCGTTCGGCCAGCCCCGCATCGCAATTGAGAACTTCTTTGAGAATTTTCTTCATTTTTTAACGAACCTGAAAATACCCAATCGATAATCGGCATGCGCGAAATCGTCTATCTCGGCACAAAGATCGACGACCTCGACGATCCCGCGCTCGGGCGCCACCCATGCGAACTCGACCAAGTCCATCGAATTGTCTTCGGCCAACTTCAAGATGGTTTTCGGCGCAAATATCCGTTGCCCATTGAATTCGACACGCTGCCGCCCCAGCGGAACCGATAGATAAAAAACGCCGCCCGCGCGCAGATGCTTCGTCATATTGGCGAAGCCTAGCGCATACCCAAGCCCGTGTATCGGGTCCCCATACCGCCCAAGACCGAAATGCTCCAAGGCATGCAGACACGACAAGGAATCGCAATCGCCTTGCGCCGAATACCTCGCGCTCATTACATCGGCTTGACGAAACCGCACGCCGGGAATGGCGACGTCGATAGGACGAATATCGATCACCTCGACCGTGCGGAAGCTGGCGAGATGCGCGATGAATCCGTCGACCCGCGAGCCGATATCGACATGCTTTCGTGGGTTCGCTTCATGAATTTTCCGCGCGACATATAGATCTTGCCAAAAATACTCGTTGCGCACTACGCCGCCTTCGCTGCCGCGATCTTGCAAGCACGGAAACAGCGATACCGGATCTTTACTGACTCGCATAAATCGCAGCCAATCGACGATAAATCCGGGAAAGTTTTTAACGGTTCGCATCAGCCGAAGCGGATCGAACCCCAACTGCTGAGCGATAAACCAATAGAACATTCTAAGAGAATTACGCATTTCTCCTCCGACTATGCGCCGCGCCAGCCCTTAAGCCGAGTAACGACAACGACAACGAGGCGATACAGCGGCCAGGTTACGAGCTTCGAGCGCAGCAGGCGTTGCGTCAGGTAGTCGAACCAGAGTCGGCTGGCAAATCGCCGACTTACCCGCGACAGCACTTCGCCCGACGGCGCGACGAACTCCCGAGTGCGAATACACCTCATCCTGCCGGGCCGACAGGCATCGACATCGCGCACATACTGAAAATAGGCGGGGCGCTCGATGGCCCACAAACGCTTGCCGCGTTGATCCGCATGGACTCGTCCGTAATTGACGACACGCGGCAGAAAACGCGCAACGTACCCTCTAGTCATGAATTCATAAACGAAGCCGAGATGCGGGTGAATCCGATAATGCTCGGGGGAGTCGTCGGTCGGAAAATAACGACGAACGATTTCCGCTCTGACGACATAATTACCTTCCGGAAACACGAATTTCGTCGCCAACCAGAATGCAAAAAACTTCGCGGGATCCTCGGGCGGCGGCCAATCGAAAAATTCGGCATACGGCACTACGCCTAAAGCGCCATCTTCGGTCAGATACTGCGGCAAGGCCCAAACCAATGCGACCTCGGGATGCGCATCGAGGTAATTCACCGCCACTTCGAACCACCGCGGATCGAGAAAGCCGTCGGAAACGCAGCACTGCACCACATAATCGCCGCGCACCCGCTTAAAGCCCTTTCGATAGGCATCGACAATGCTTTTGTCTTTTTCCGAAATCCAACGCAACTCGGGATAAGACGACAAAATATCGACGCTGCCGTCGGTCGAACCGCCGTCGATTACGATATGCTCGACCGAGCGAAAGGTTTGGGCGCGCACCGACTCGATCGTATCGCGCAAGAAGCGCGCATGATTCAGCGAAGGCGTCACCACCGACAAGCGTACGCGCGCATTGGTATCATCGTGTTCCATGATTCGTTTTTCTCCGGTCGGTGCGCCGTCCGCAACGGCAAGAATTTGCGCCGAAAATATATCGTAACCTCAAGTCGTTCTCTTGATAAAACAGGCCATTGCAGCGAGGAAATATCCTCCGGCGACGATCAGAGCCATCAGCGCGTGCAGCCAGTTCTGTGCAAGACGCTCGGCCCAGAACGCTCCGGCCAAGAACAGCGGCGCGCCCAACAACAACGCCAACACCATGTTGCGTAGCGGCCAGACGGCGCGATAACGCACACATGTCAGATACACGACCACCGCCAGCGCGCCGACGCCCGCCGTCAGCAAGGAGCAAGCAGTCGCGATCACCGGCGGATATATCGCAACGTATAACGGCAATGTCGCCACGGAAAGCGCGGCGCCCAGGGCAACGACCGGCAAGTTGACGCGCATATCGACTTGCGCCAAGCCCATGGCGTGCATCGTCGAACATAGCGCGCGGGCCATTTCGGTCAATACCGGGGCGAAAAGCAGCGAAAGCACTCCATGGAAACGTTCCCCTATCAATATCTTGCCGGCGATCGGCAAAGCCAGCGAAAGAAAGCCGCCAAACAGCAAGATTGCAGGAGCATAGACGGAGACATACGACTGCCACGCCAATACCGCCGCTTGCCCGCCCCGATTGCCTGCGTCGCGGTACAAACGCGGCGTGCATAACTCGCCGAGCGCCGACTCGAACGCTTGCATCGGCACCGAACATAGCGCGTACGCGACGAAAAACAGGCCGACGCTTTGCTGATCCGCTAGCGATGGCAGCATAAACCGATAGCTTTGCGATTGCAGCCACCACAATGCATACACCACCACCTGCGGCCAGCAAAAGCGGTAGATCGCGCCGAACGACATGTCGAGAAAATGCGCTGGCGGATCGCCCGCCGACCGCGCTTGGCTGCGGATAACGATCATTAACGCCGGTAGCGTCGCCAGCAGACCGAGATGCGTGCCGAGAATCCAGCCATCGATCCGCTCGATTCGGAAAAACAGCAACAACGCCAAACCGAGACCGGCCCATGCCGCCGCACCCGAATACAGCGCACTGCGCGGGCGTTGCGCGAGTATCCCCACGAAATTGGCGAACAGAAAGTTCAAGGGAAACGCCAGCAAATACAGCCATAACAGCCCGAAAACCCAAGTCGGCGAAATGCCCTTCACTAAGTACCAATGCAAATTCACCGCGGCTCCGAGCGCAGCCAAGGGTAAGGACAACGCAATCAATCGCCGGACCAGCACCGACGCTTGCTCAGGCAATACGCCCGCCGCGCGCCACTCGATCAAACCACGAGCAAAATAGACGATCAGCGGCGCCAGCAAACCGCTTGCCAGCAAGTTCGAAATCGCCAACAGCTGATTCTGCGCCGCGATTTCCTCGGGAGAAAAGAATGTAGTCAGCAGCTTCATCGCCGTCACGCCGGCGATCAACACCCCGATGCGCCCAAGTGCAATGACGATAAAATCACCCACGCGTCGCCCCGAGAATGCGTACGAACTCGAACAGTCCGCAGCCGTAGTCCAACGTCACGGCGTTGTCGAACGGCGTGTTCGCCGCCGCATCGAGCACACATGGATAGAGATCGACTGCTGCCGCGCGCTCGTCGCTGAGGCGACGGTAGGCGAACCACTGCCGAAAAAAGCGCGGCAACAACGCCGGCGCCGGCAGTTTGCGCGGATCGCAAACCACGCCCAGCCAGACCCGCAGACGGTTTCGCCAGCGCTGCGGCATTTATATCTGCGCCTTTAGCATCGAATAGCGGTACATGGCCGCCAAGCTCGCGCCGTCTTCGATTTTTGCATCGAGCGCCATCGCCTGCGCGACTTCCCATGGGAACCAGCTAAAACCGCGATGCCCCATCTCGTTCGACACGCGCACCGCTCGGTCGGCGGCAATGCCGACAGCGGCGTACAGATGGATTCTGACGCGCAAAATTCCGGCTTCGGGCAGAAAGACGCCCAGTTTCATCAGGCTGTCCGCATCGCACGCAATACCGAGTTCTTCCTCGACTTCGCGCGCCGCAGAACCGGCGGGCGACTCGTCCGGATCGAGAAAACCGCGCGGAACCTCCCAGACTTCCTCGCCGATCGCATAGCGAAACACGCGCAGCAAACCGACGGCGCCATCGTCGCGCACCGGCAGCACCGCCACGCCGCCGGCTTTATCGCTGTCGCGTTTCTCGCATGGCTCGACCACCATATAACTCGGCGTCACGCCTGCGGCGCTTTGCACATCGTCGAGATAAACGCGCAAGCGACTGTTTTCGCAGCCCAAACGACGGTTCAGCGTGGCAATCTCGGGTTTTGTCATATGCGCGCGCTTCGAGATTGCGCGGCGCGCAAAAGTCGGCGCTGACGCGACGGCGTCGCCCGCATACGATCAGACATTCCCGTAACGCGAGTTTCTGATCATGGCGTATCCCTTGACCAACTCGCCGATGCCGCGATCGAGCGAAAATTCGGTGTTGAAACCGGTGCTTTCGATCTTTCGATTCGACACGATGTAATTGCGTTGGTCCGGATCCTTGCCGACCGGCGCTTCGATATGCACGAAATCGGGAACCCATTTCTGGATATGCTCGCACAGTTCTTTTTTCGATACGTTCGCATCCGACAAGCCGACGTTGTAGATCTGGCCCTTCATGGTCGAATGATGGTTCAACGCATGCTGGAACACGCGCGAAACGTCGCGCACATGAATGTAATTGCGTTTGAAATGGCTTTCGAACAAGACGACGAAACGGTCGACCACCGCTCTATAGGTGAAATCGTTGACCAATAAGTCGATTCGCATGCGCGGCGACATGCCGAAGACCGTCGCCAGACGGAAGCTGATCGCATTCGGATGCTGCATCAATTCCTTTTCGATATGCACTTTTTCGATCGCGTATTGCGAAATCGGGCGCAACGGCGATTCCTCGGTGCAGAAATTGTTCTCGTCGCCGGTGCCGTAGGCGCTGTTGGTCGTCGGCATCAACACGAGTTGATCTTGCGAAAGGTGGCGCAACATCATCGTAATCGCATCGTGATTGACCGTGGTGGCGCCGACCGGGTCCTGACTACACAGCGGCGCGCCGACCAAGGCCGCGAGCGGAATCACCACATCGGCTTTTTTGAGCAGCGGCAGCATGGTGCTCTCGACGCGAATATCGCCCTTCACCACCGAAAAATTCGGATGGTGACAGACATGATTGAGGCTGGTCTGCTTGTAGAGGAAGCTATCGAGCACCGTGACCTGATGGCCGGCATTCAGCAGATCGGGCGCCATGACGGAGCCTAAGTAACCGGCGCCGCCGGTAATAAGTACGTTATATCCCATTTAAATCACCAGTACGAAGTGTTGCGTGAAAAAATACTTAGCCCGACAGTACCTGCGCCGCGCGTCGATAGTCGTCCGGCACGCCGATATCGATGAAACGAGCGGCGCAGGGGTAACCGAAGAACCGTGCATCGGCCGCCAATAAAGCCGGCATGATGTCGGCTTCCAACGACACGCGATCGCCGGCGCGCCAAGCCTGTCGGCGGAAAATCTGCGGCTCGACGAGGTATACCCCGCCATTCGCCCAACGCGAAGAGGCGTCCGTATCGTCGACCGCCAGCGCATGAATCCGCCGTTCGGGCGACAGACCGACGCCCATATAACGCCCGGTTTCTTCGGGACGAAACAGCGTCAGCGTCCAGTCCGCCGCGCAGTCGCGATGAAAATCCAGCAGCGGCGCCAGTTCCACCGCAAAGAACGTGTCGCCGTTCAGCAGCAGGAACGGCGCGTTGTCGTCAAGATGCGCCAAGGCGAGCAGCACGCCGCCGCCGGTGCCGAGCGGCTGCTCTTCGACGGCGTAATCGATGCGCGCGCCGCGGAAGGTCGAGCCGAAATGCGCTTCGATCGCCTCGCGTCGATACCCCACGGACAGCACGAAATGACGCACGCCTTGCGCCATCCAGTAGTCGATTTGCCATTCGAGAAACGGGCGACCGGCGACCGGCGCCATCGGTTTGGGTCGGTCGGACACCACCCCGCGCAAGCGCGTACCGAGTCCTCCGGCCAGAATCACGGCGGAAATCCGGCACTCCGAAATAATTGTCATACCGAGTTCAGGATCGCGCAAATCTCGTCGACTTCGTCGTCCTTGAGGTCGGGGAAATTGCCGATATAAAAACCATAGAAATGCACATGCTCGACCTCGGGAAAATCGCGATGAGCGCCTTCCGGCACGATGCCCCTAAGATACGGCTGCCGCATCTGGTTGCCGCCGCCTGCGCTGCCGCGGCGGAATTCGACTCCGGATTCGCGCATTTTCTTCATCAAGCGTTCGACCAATTCGTCGTCGGCCTGCTTGAGTATCAGGTTGAATGCGTAATTGCTGCATCCCTCCAGCTTAAAGTCGGTGCGATAGCGCGTCGCGTCGATCCGGTCGAGGAAGCGCCGTAAATTGCAGTTGCGGCGCTCGATATTGGCGTCGAGCCGCTTCAGTTGACTACGCCCCATAATGCCGCCGATCTCGGTATTGCGCACGTTATACGCCGGGAACGCGAAGATGAAATCGGGATTCAATTGCGGGTTGTCGCGCCGGTATTCCTCGCGCAGCTCCGCCGAACTCGATTCGCGCACCATGCCATGGGAGCGCAGCATGCGCACTTGCTGATAGACCGACTCGTCGTCGGTGCAGATCATCCCGCCTTCGATCGTGCTCATGTGATGCGCGTAATAGAACGAGAAGTTGGAGATCCAGCCGAAGCTGCCGAGTTTTTTGCCGCCATGCGTCGCTCCATGCGATTCGCAAACGTCCTCGATCAATGGAATTGCGCGCCGCTGCAAGGCTTCGAGCAGTTCGTCGCTCAGTCCGTCGAAGCCCTGAACATGCGTCAGAAATACCGCGCGCGTCGTATCGTTCAATTGGGCGATAATCTGCTTCGAGTCCATCG
>DATETD010000518.1:0-4153 GCA_035283885.1 Rhodocyclaceae bacterium | reverse complement strand
GAAATCCATAAAGCGAAATTCGACACCGACATCATGCGCTTCCGGCGCTATCTGGGCAATCGATACCGCGACGCCAACACCGTCGAGCCGACGCCAGCCAAGGCCGATCCAGCGGAGCGCAAGAAAGCTTTGCCGCTGGTGACCATCTATTTTCTGAGTCGCGCCTTGGCGCACACCGATGCGCCAGTCATCCGCGCAACGCGCGAATGCCGCGATTTGGCGACGGGCGAGCCGTTGAAGGAAACGGAATACTTTATCGAAAGTCTCACCCACGATAGCTACATCGTCCAGATTCCGCGCCTGCGTCCGGAACGGCGCAACGCGCTGGAAGCAATGTTGCAGGTCTTCGATCAGAAGAACATCCGCGATGACAAACACCGTTTGGAGATCGATGACAACCAGGTAGACGACGTCTATCGCCCGATCCTGCGCCGCCTGCAACGCGCAATTGCCGAAGACGAGGTGGTGTATGCGATGGACGTAGAAGATGAAATTCTGGAGGAAATGCAGGAACTGGAAAGGAAAATCGAGCAGGAACGGGCGGAGAAGGAGCATGCCTTAGCCGAGAAAGCGCATGCGCTGACCGAGAATGAACGGCTCTTGACGTTGTTGAAACAAGCAGGCATCGATTATTCAGGATAAGCGCCGCTGCGGGTCATTCGAAAGTCGGCGCTGGCGAGACGGCGCGCAAACGACAGCCGACGCGCCATAGACATTCGCTTGTCGATCACATAGACCTCATCACCCGGAGCCGATCATGCAAATCGCCAACCCGATCTACGATGTCGTATTCAAGCCCGCGTTGGGCTGGGCTTCATCAGCAATATTTTGCATACGACGTGATGCTGGTCGTTGCAAAATCTGCGCTCTCGCTTGCTCAAAAATCATCGCCCATATCGCCGCCTAAAAAACGAGGAAATAAAACGTGAAATTCGAATGGGATGACGTCGAGGCGAACAGCAACTGGAGTAAGCACGGCGTTTCGTTCCAGGAGGCGGCGACTGTTTTCGGCGATCCGCTCGCTGGAACCTTCCCGATCCGTATCATTCCCAAGGTGAGGAACGATGGCTGACGGTCGGCGTCTCCGCCGCCGGCAGGCTTCTGGTCGTTGCTCATACCGAATTGACGTTTCGGATCATTAGCGCCCGAGTGGCGACCACGCACGAGAGGAATCGATATGAACAGCACTGAGTCCGACGATGTACGCCCCGAGTACGATTTCGACTTTTCGCAAGCCGCTCGCGGCAAGTATTCTCGGCGCTACATGGAAAGCAGCAACGTGGTTGTGCTGGAGAACGATGTGGCGGCGTGCTTCCCGAATGCGGCGCTACGCGCCATGCTCCAGTTTGCGGCGCAGACAAACCAGTTGTCAAAGCCTGCAAGCGGAATATCGGAGGGCAGCGGTGTGCGTGAGCCTGCGTTGGGTTGGGCCTCATCAAGCCGAACATCTGACTCGTCCACTTGGTTGGAGCACGTCATTCACCCAAGGCAGGAGCCTTGTGCGGTAGTTCCGCTCGCAGGGATCTGTGCGGGGGGGCGCCGGGAAACCGGTGTCTCTACCGCGGCCATGTGGCATACGACGTGATATTGCCTGTTGCAAAGTAAGCGTTTTCGCTTGTCCAAACATCATCACCCATCTCCTCGTCGTCGTTGGGCGCCCCGAAGTCAGTATCTACGGGCTGATACAACAAGCGATCGTTTAATGCGGTCGATAAAAGTCGGCGCCGGCGGGACGGCTGCGCTACGAACTTCAGGCCAACGAGCGTCCCAGCGTGCCGACGGCGATGGCGAGTGTACCCAGCAGCAGATTCAGACCGACCAGTTGGCGGATGCGGTTCAGCGCCGCGCCGGCGTTTTTCCAATTGGCGGCGGCGACAGTTGCGCGCAGTTGTCGATAGGGGACGAAAAAGACATAGGCGAAAATCGCCGTCATCGCCAGCCCCAGGGCCAGCATGAGATGCCAATGCAGCGGCGCGGCGGCCATGCCGGTTTTGAGCAAGGTCGTCAGTCCGCTGAACAGGATGAGCGCAACCGCGCCCCAGACGGCGGGGAAGAAGCGCGCGAAGACGCCGTTCCATAGCGCCAGCCGTTGCGGCGGTTCGAGCAACTGCACGGCGGTCGGGCGTAGGCAGACATACGCGAAGAACATGCCGCCCACCCAGAGGACGACGCCGGCGACATGGATGAATTGCATAAGAGGCGTCATTTTCCAGCTCCTTCGTTGCGTGCGCGTTGTATCAAACGGTCGACCACGTTGAGCAGTTCGCCGTAGCTTCCGGTCGTCAGGGCGAGGTATTTCCCCTGCACGATCATCGCCGGCACGCCGCCGATGGCGGCGCGCATGGTCAATTCTTTGGTTTGCTGCACGCGCGATTGCACGCCAAAGGAGTTCATGGTTTCGGCGAATTTCTTGAAGCTTACGCCCTTGGATTTAAGCCATTCGGCGAGCACCTCGGGATCGTTGATCCGTTTGCGTTCTTCATGGATGGCCTTGAAGACCTCCATATGCAGCCTGTTGCCGAGATCCATCGCTTCCAAGGTATAGAACAAGCGGGCTTCGGCGACCCATTTGTTGTTGGGGAACAGCGCCGGCACGCGGCGCAGGCTGACGTCCGGCGGCAGTTTTTCGCGCCAGGCGGCGAGCACCGGTTCGAATTCGTAGCAGTGGCTGCATCCGTACCAGAAGAATTCGACCACTTCGATCGCGCCCACAGCGACGGCGTCGACCGCCAAGGGCGGGTTCAGCGTCTTGAAATCCTTACCGGCGATGAGTTCGTCGGCAAGCAGCGGCGGCGACATCAGCAGCGCCAGCAGCGTCAGCATCGAGCCGATAACGCGTCCCAGCCGTTGCAGAGGTTCGGCGATCGATTTCATCGGTGCTACTCCTTTTGCTTGATGATGCTGGTCTGCACGCCGGCTTGCGCCAGTTGATTGCGCGCGCGGTTCATTTCTTCATGACTATGGAAAGGGCCGGAGCGCACGCGATGCATCGCGCCTTTGTCGCGGATATTGACTTCCTGCACGCTGGTTTCGAGTCCGGTTAAGGCGAGCTTGGCGCGCAGTTGATCGGCATCCACCGCTTTTTGGAAGGCGCCGGCTTGCAGGTAGAAAATCTCCTTGACCGGTTCTTTGCCTTCGATCGCGGCGGTAGCGGTCGCGACGTCCGCCGCTTGGGGCGTCGTAGCCGTAGTGGTAGTCGGCGTGCTGCGCGTAGTGGTGGTCGCCGCGCGCACGGTGCTGTCGGTCGTGGCTGCCGCTGTCGGCGCGCCGCCGTTGGCCGGTTGTTTGCCTTCCAGAATGCCGTAAAACTCGAAGCGTTGTTTGTCCTTGGGCTTGTCGCCGGGTTTGCCGGGTAAGGGCAGGGGAGCCGCAGCGGCCTCGGCATCCTTCTCGGCTTTGCCGTTCTTGACCGGCGGCTCGTGCTTGTTCAGAAACGGCAGCGGCGATTTGTTGAGAAACCAGACGACGCCGAAGGCGATCAGCACGCCGACCACCAGACCGATAAACAGGCCGAGCAGCGTGCCGCCGCGACTGGTGCTCTGGGGCGAGGCCGGGTAGGTCGGGCGCGGCGGCATCGGCGGTTTGGGGGGGAGAGGTTTAGCCATAATTTACATGCTTTTTGGGTGGGCGACGCCGAGGATGCCAAGTCCGTTGCGCAGTACATGGCGGGTCGCCACGGCCAGCGCCAGCCGGGCGCGACGCAAAGTCGCATCGTCGACCAGCATACGTTCGGCGTTATACCAGCTATGGAAGTCGGCGGCGAGGTCTTTGAGATAGAAGGCGATCGAATGCGGGGCGTATTCGCGCGCGGCGACTTGCAGCAGTTCGGGGAATTCCGCCAGCCGGGCGCAGAGCGCATGTTCGCGTTCGCTGACGAGCGCGCCGAGGTCGGCGGCGGCGAGGGCGGCGAGTTGTGCGGGGTCGAGTTCGCTGGTCGCATCGCGACCGTCGGCTTCGTTGTATTGCGCCACGACCGAGCAGATGCGCGCGTGGGCGTATTGCACGTAATACACCGGGTTGTCGTTGCTTTGCGATTTGGCGAGATCGAGGTCGAAGTCCAAGGCCTGATCGCATTTTCTGAGCATATAGAAGAAACGGCAGGCGTCGTTGCCGACTTCGGCGCGCAGTTGGCGTAGCGTGACGTATTCGCCGG
>DATETD010000517.1:0-4184 GCA_035283885.1 Rhodocyclaceae bacterium | reverse complement strand
CCGGGCCAAGAGCGCCTTCCTGAGCAATATGTCGCACGAAATTCGCTCGCCGCTGAACGCCTTGCTGGGCCTGACCGAGATGGTATTGCGCACCGAACTTAACCGCCACCAGCGGGACATGCTGAAAATCGTCCATACCTCCGGTGCGACGCTACTGCACCTACTGAACGACATCCTCGATTTCTCCAAGATCGAAGCCGGCCACCTCCGTATCGAACAGGCGTCATTCGAACTCGAAACGCTAATCGCGACGCAACGCGACATGTTTCACGCCCTTGCCGAAGCCAAGAAGCTGGTGTTGCGCACCGAAATAGCGCCCGATACACCGTTTAAGCTACTTGGCGACTCGTTACGCCTGACGCAAGTACTGAGCAATCTGCTCGGCAACGCCATCAAATTCACCGCGCACGGCGAAGTCTCTCTCAAGATCGATATCGATACCGCCGCCACATGTCGCGAAGATGTCGTCGCATTGCGTTTTACCGTGCGCGACACCGGCATCGGCATGACAACCGAGCAAATCGCGAGAATCTTCCAGCCTTTCGTCCAAGCCGACGTTTCGACCTCGCGCCAATTCGGCGGCACTGGCCTGGGTTTAGCGATCAGCCGGAATCTGGTGAATCTCATGGGGGGCGAATTGATCGTCGACAGTGTTCCCGGGCAAGGCTCGTGCTTTGTTTTTAGCGCGCCGTTATCCATCCTGCAACGCTACGCCGACGCAACGACACGTACGACGGCGGAACCTGCGCTCTCCCTGCCGCTATCCATACCCGAAACACCGGCCCCCAGAGCGCCAGGCTGGAGCGACGACTTGCGGGCAGCGCTACGGGAACTGAAGTCCATTCTGCGCGAGCGCGAGTTGACGCCGCGCGAATTGCTGCAAACTTTGCAACGACTTGAGGAAACCGATCTACCTGGCAAACCGGTGGCCCGCTTGGTCGCCCAGATCGATCTGTTCGACTACGATCAGGCCTTGCGCACGCTGGCCGAACTCGAAGATTTGCCGATAGCCTAAGGTTGCGGCGCTCGCGCTCTTACTTTCTGCCGATATGCCCTTCGGAAATCAGGCGATAAATCTCGGCTTCGGCCTGCATCCAGTCGTCCATCACATTGCCGGGGGCGAAACCGCGCCGCTCGGCGATGTAGTAAGCCGCCATTTCGATGTAATTCACCAGTTGCCAATGCGGGATATCGGTCGCCGCCATATTCGGACGATTGGGGGCGACAGACTCTTCGGCGGGCGGCGAAACAGTCTGCGCATTATCGTTAGCCCCTGAATTCATACGATCCATCCATTCTGCGTTGTTACGATTTTTGCAGTATATACCCCGCAACGCCCGGCATCGCAGCAACGAAAGGCCGCATCCGTCCCGCCAGCGCCGACTTTTCAACGCAGCATCGCGTAGAGCGCCGTGCCGATAAAGGCCATCGTCGTCATCCACGACGCCAGCAGAACAGCGATCAGCACGGCGAGGACGACGGGATTGACGAGAAACGCAATGTTCGCATAACTTCCGAGCATTTCCTTGCCCGAACGCAACAATGCGATCAACTCGTATAAGCGCCGCGCCTGAGCAATTAGGCCGACGCGGCGGGCATTGACCGACGCCCTCGCCGCCTGCCCGATATCGCCGGGAAGCGCATACAGCGCCTGCGGCAGATTGGCCGCGTCCTGCAAGCGACCGGAATAAACATATAAGATAATCGCCGGAATCGACGCGAGGCAGACGACCACAGCCGCCAGCGTCATCGAGGGTGCGACAAATCGATAACAGAACAGCCCTAGCCACACGGCGACGAGCGCGTCCCAAACGGATAGCCGGTAAATCGCGTTCGCCACACTCGCGGCGAGCGGCGCGATCTTTTGCACTAAAGCGACGATTTTTCCTTGCGACGATTTATCCATGCTTTCGTCCATACTATCGGCCATCGTTTCCTCCGAATATCTCCATAATCATATCGACGCCGCGGCGACAGTAGCCTGGGCTGCGCGTCAGTCCTCGACTATGCACTAAACTCCGCCCTCGCGCTAACCGAACGGAGGGCATCCATCGATGATGTCGAACGAACTGAAAAGTCTTTGGCATAATGTGCTCGACGATTTTCAACATCCCGACCTGCTGTGGCAACTCGCCGCCCTGGCGATCTGTCTGGCTGCGGCTACGCTGGCCGAGCGCATCGTCGGCCAAGGCGCGAACGTACAAGGCAAAGTATGGCGCATCGGTCATGGCGGCGTCAAACGCGTGGTGTTTCCCTTGGTGGGACTGGGGCTGGTGCTGGCGGCGCGCGGGATTATGCATGCGCAACACCTGCACTACAATCTGCTATCGATCGCCATCCCCTTGCTCGGCTCGCTGGCGATCATACGCACGGTGTTTTACGTGCTGCGTCACAGCTTCTCGGGCTCGGCCTGGCTGGTGAATTTCGAACGCTTATTCGCCGCGCTGGTCTGGATGGTCGTCGCCTTGCACATTACGGGTTTGCTGCCCGACGTCATCGACGCGCTCGACGCCGCCGAAATCAAAATCGGCAAACAACGGCTCTCGATCTGGCTGGTGTTGCAAGGCATGATCACCGTACTCGCCACCGTCGTCGGCGCGCTATGGATCGGCAATGCGATCGAAGCCCGGCTGACGCGCGCCGCCGGTGTCGACGACAACCTGCGCCTGGTGCTCGCACGCCTGATCAAGGCGGTGTTGCTGCTGCTCTCGGTCACCATCGCCCTGCCGCTGGTCGGCATCGACCTGATGACGCTCTCGGTGTTCGGCGGCGCGCTCGGCGTCGGCCTGGGCTTCGGCCTGCAAAAAATCGCCAGCAACTATATCTCGGGCTTCATTATCTTGCTGGACCGCTCGATCCGCATCGGCAATCTGATCACCGTCGGCACGGATCGCGGCGAAGTCACGCGCATCACCACGCGCTACACCGTGCTCAAAAACCTCGCCGGCATCGAAGCCATCGTGCCGAACGAACTGCTGGTCAGCTCGGTGGTGCAAAACGAATCGTATAGCGATCCCAAGGTGCGCATCGATCTGCCGATACAGATCGGCTATGACAGCAATCTGGAAACGGCGATGGCGATCCTCGACGCCGCCGCCCGCGCACAGCCGCGCGTGCTGGCCGACCCGCCGACGCTGGTGATGCTCAAAGCCTTCGGCGAATCCGGCGTCGACCTCATGCTGTCGTTCTGGGTCGCCGACCCCGACCAAGGCGTCGGCAGCCTGCGCTCGGACATCAACCTGACGATCTGGCGCGAATTCAAACGCACCGGCATCGTTATCCCCTACCCGCAACGCGAAGTGCGGATACTCGACCCCAAAAAAGGAACCGCCTAATGGCTGACACTCGTATCATCTACGGCTTTCACGCCGTCACCGCCAAACTGCGCCACGCCGCCGAGGCGATCGAGGAAATCGTCGCGGTCGAAGCGCGCCACGACAATCGACTGCGCGAACTGGTCGCGCGCGCGCAAAGCGCCGGAGTGCGCGTGCGCAGCGTCGATGCCGCCGCGATGGACGCCTTGGTTTCCGGCCACGGCAAAACCGCGCGCCACCAGGGCGTGGCCGCGCGCGTCGCCGCCGAAACCCGGCTCATTACACTCGAAGAAGTGCTCGAAAACCTCGCCAACGACAAGAAACCCGCCTTGCTGCTGGTGCTCGACGGCGTCACCGATCCGCATAACCTCGGCGCCTGCCTACGCGTCGCCGACGCCGCCGGCGTCGATGCGGTGATCGCCCCCAAAGACAAAGCCTGCGGCCTCAACGCCACCGTAATCAAAGTCGCCAGCGGCGCGGCGGACAGCGTGCCGTATATCGTCGTCACCAATCTCGCGCGCGCATTGCGCACGATGCAAGAGCATGGCGTATGGACGATCGGCGCCGCAGGCGAAGCCGAACGCGACCTCTACGCGATCGACCAAACCGGCCCGTGCGCCTGGGTGCTGGGCGCCGAAGGCGACGGCTTACGCCGCCTCACGCGCGAAACCTGCGACGAACTCGCGCGGATACCGATGTACGGCAGCGTCGAAAACCTCAACGTCTCGGTATCGGCGGGAATTTGCTTATACGAAACAAGAAGACAACGCGAAAGTCGGCGCTGACGGGACGGATAGGCGGCGTGTCGAAGGGCGCCACGAGCGCCAAAAGGCCGATATGTAGTTGATTTTTTTCGTGCTTTTCGTGTCT
>DATETD010000516.1:0-7075 GCA_035283885.1 Rhodocyclaceae bacterium | reverse complement strand
CCTCGCGTATTATTTCCCCGCCATCGCCATCCTCTAACCCGAAAGGACTCGCATGAAACGCATCGTACTACCCTCGTTGATTATGCTGCTCTCCGCTTGTTCGCAGATCGACACCGGCAATATCGGCGTCGAACGCACGCTCGGCAAAGTCTCGACCGAAGCCTTGCCGCCCGGCGTGTATTTCACCCTGTTCAAGACCGTCGACGAATTCACCGCCAAGGAAGTCTCGTTCGGGCTCAACGATATGACGCCAAAGAGCCGCGACAATCTGACGATGAAAGACGTCGATATCGACGTGTACTATAAGTCGACCCCGGCGACAATCCCGTCTTTATATGTCAAATATCAAGGCGACGTCGTGCGCCACGAAGATATCGTCAAAGGCGGCACCAACGACTTGGTTATCGCCTTCAGCCGCGTCTCGCGCGAAGCGCGCGAGGCGGTGTATAAGGCCGTCGCTCAATTCGACGCCACGACCATGCACACCAAGCGCACCGAACTGGCCGAAACGATACGATCGGGTTTGCAACGCGAACTCGACGCCAACGACAAAGGCGCGTTTATCGTCACCGCCGTCAATGTGCGCAACCTGCTGACCGACCCGGCGATCGAAGCCGCGATACGTCAGCGCGCCGAAACCGACCAAGCGATCGAAAAGAAACGCAAGGAAGTCGAACTGGCCAAGGCCGAAGCCGACCGGCTGATCGTTCAGGCCGAAGGCGAAGCCAAGGCCAACCGCATCGTTGCCGAAAGCATCACCCCGCAATTGATACGCCTGCGCGAAATCGAAGCCAACCGCGACGCCGCGATCGCCATCGCGGGCAAAGCAGGCAACACCGTTCTACTCGCTCCGGGCGCGACGCCGCTGGTGCAGGTTAACAAGTAAATCCATGAAGCATCTAGCGGCCACCGTCGGCCTAGGCCCGCTGCTGCTGCTGCAAGGCCGCTACGTCAAACGCAGCATTCCCACCCTGCCCGAGCCTCCCGGCGAGCGCCAAGGTTGGGTGGCCGATTATCCCGCAACACCCTTGCGTCTATTGATGATCGGCGACTCCGCCGCCGCGGGCGTGGGCGCACGCCACCAAGCCGAAGCGCTATCCGGTCATCTGGTCAAGGCCTTGGCGCAAGCATCGATCCCGTTGAGCTGGCGCTTGCACGCGCAAACCGGCGCCACCACCGCGCACTGCCTCAAGCAACTACGCCTCGCGACGCCCCAGCCCTACGATGTCGTCGTCGTTTCGCTCGGCGTCAACGACCTGACGACCGGTTGCAGCGTGGCGCACTGGATCGAACAGCAAGCGCAACTGACGCATCAACTCCAGCAACGCTTCGAGGCGCGACTGATACTGCTCTCCGCCCTACCGCCGATCCATCTATTCCCGGCGCTACCGCAACCACTGCGTTGGTATCTCGGCGCGCAAGCCCGACGCTACAACCAGGCGCTAGCGCGCTGGGCGGCGCACCGCTATCCCGATTGCGAATATGTCCGCGCCGATTTCGCCTTGAATCCCCAACTGATGGCCCACGACGGTTTCCATCCCGGCCCGGCGCTCTACGCCCAATGGGCGCAGGCGCTCGCCGAAAAAATACGCCATCACCATCGGATCGGGCGCTTCGTTCGGCAAATCGCGCCCACTCGCGTTGCGGCGTTGTAAGGCGATCCGTATCCGTCGGTTCTATCCTCCCGCAATCGGCCCTGGTGAAATTTCGGTTGACCGCGATCTTCGGTGGATGCAACAATCCATCGCTCGCTTGGCTATGCAACGGAAACTGGAAACTACATGCTAAAAACATTTTCAACCATACTCGACACCCAACTATTTAAAAATACCATCGTCGGGGTGATCCTGCTCAACGCCGCGATCCTCGGGCTAATGACCATCCCTGGTCTCGATCCGTCGATGCTGGCCTTGCTCGACTGGCTGGACCATGCGTGTCTAGTGGTGTTCTGCATCGAGCTTTCGATGAAACTCGCGGTGCTGCGGCTGGGATTTTTTCGCGACGGCTGGAATATTTTCGACTTTGTCGTCGTCGGCATCGCCCTGGCGCCCGCTTCCGGTCCGCTCTCCGTCCTGCGTGCGATGCGGGTGCTGCGTCTGATGCGTCTGGTTTCCGCCTTTCCGTCCATGCGCCGCGTCATCGCCGGAATGTTCGGCTCGATCCCAGGCGTAGCCTCCGTGGCGGGAATATTGCTGGTGATCTTCTATGTAGCCGCCATCATGGCGATCGGATTTTTTCGCGAGATCGACCCCGAGAAATTCGGCGGCCTTGGGCCGACATTCTTCACCCTGTTCCAGTTGATGACCACCGAAGGCTGGCCGACGATCGCTCGCGCCATGATGGAGAAAATGCCTCATGCATGGTTATTCTTTATTCCATTCATCGTCATGACGACATTTACAACCTTGAATCTGGTGTTCGGCATCGTGGTCACCGCCATGGAGGAGGCCAAAGAGGAGGAGGCGCGGGAGGATATGGCCGCCCAAGGAATCGTCATCAGCGACGAAAGTAACGAAGTCCGGCTGGCTGTCATCGAAAACCAGGTTAAAGATGCCGCCCGCGAACTCGAATCGCTGCAAAAATCTCTCGACCGCCTGCTTGAAAAGCAGTCGATCGCACGTTTGAAACTCGAATCCGCGGAGAAATAAACCATGTTCGCCACTATTTTGTCGCTGCCGGAAAATCGCTACTTTCAGTACACGATCATCGGCGTAATCCTGCTCAATGCAGTGATTCTGGGTCTGCTGACCGTCGATGGTTTGAACCCGACCACCGTGTCGTTACTGACGACGCTCGATGAAATCTGCCTGGGCGTATTTTGCGTAGAGCTGGGCTTGAAGCTGATCGGTCAGCGGCTGCGTTTCTTCCGCGACGGCTGGAATGTCTTCGATTTTGTCGTCGTGGCAGTGGCCTTGGCGCCGGCGACCGGACCGCTGTCGGTGCTGCGTGCTCTGCGCGTTTTCCGTCTCATGCGCTTGGTCGATTCCGTCCCTTCGATGAGGCGCGTCATGAACGGCATGTTCGCGGCAATTCCGGGAACAGCGTCGGTGGCCGGCGTGCTGGCAGTTATGTTCTATGTTGCAGGAATTATGGCGACAAACTTTTTCGGCAAAGTCGATCCCGATAACTTCGGTCATCTCGGCGTCAGCTTCTTCACCTTGTTCCAGTTTTTGACCATGGAAGGCTGGCCGGATGTCGCACGACCGATCATAGAGAAAATGCCTTATGCCTGGATGTTCTTTATCCCCTTTATCCTCGTAACCACGCTGACCACGCTGAACCTGCTGTTCGGCATCATCGTCGACGCGATGGAAAACGCCAAGGAGGAGGAAGCTCGCGAAGATCTGGCGGAGCAAGGAATAGAAGCGCCGGAAGAAAGCAACGAGTTGCGTTTGGCGGTTATCGAACAGGAGGTACGCAAAATCCGTGAAAAGATTGCCTCCATTGCCGCTCAAGTTGAAAAAGCTTGAGTCTTGCGCCCAGAACGTGTCGCAAGAAACGCTGCGGACTGGTTGGGCTCGGTCCGCCACCGACCTCGAATTGTGGGAACTGGGTAAACAAATCGAATTTTTTACCGGCTCTCACGCGAACCGAACCCTCCCCGCTTCGAAACCCAGCAATTCCCGCTTACGTTCCAAGCCCCCGGCATAGCCGGTCAAGCTGCCGTCGCGTCCTATCAGTCGATGGCACGGCACGATGATCGACCACGGATTGCGCCCAGTGGCGGCGCCGACGGCGCGCGCGGCGTGGGGCCGACCGAGCGCCGCCGCCAGCGAGCCGTAAGCGCGGGTCTGGCCGTAGTCGATACGCGCGATCTCGTTCCATACCGCTTGGCGAAACGGCGTGCCGTGCGGCGCCAGCGGCAAATCGAAGCCTCGGCGTGCGCCGGCAAACCACTCGTCGAGCTGCCGCGCCGCCTGTTGCAGCAAGGGCGCTGCGGGGTCGGCGCGCCACTCGGCCTGCGGCCCGGCAAAATGCGCCTGACCGACGAACCATGCGCCGATCAAACCGTAGTCGCATGCGGCGAGCACCATCGTCCCCAGCGGCGAATTATGTTCCATCCATACGATATTCATGTTTTTCCTCCCATGGTCGCCGCGCCTTCGGCCAGCCGCCGCCAAAGATGCATCGTGGCGTAACTGCGCCACGGACGCCACGCTTCGGCCTGCGTATCGGCGGCGCGCGCCGTAGCGACGCCCAAGGATTTAATCAAGGCCACATCGCCGCTGGGCCAGGCGTCGGGCCAATTCAAGGCGCGCAAGGCGATGTACTGCGCAGTCCACCGCCCGATGCCGGGCAAGGCTTCGAGCTGCGCCACGGTCGCGGCGATATTCGCCGTCGGGCCGAGATCCAAGCGCCCGTCGGCGACTTCCCTGGCCAAGGCAAGAATCGCCGTCGCGCGTTGGCGCACGATGCCCAATGCGGCAATCTCCTCGACGCCGAGTGCGCACACGCGCTGCGCGCTAGGAAACAGCCGCTCGATCGCGGCGAACGGCGTCTCGATACGCTCACCGAACGCCGCCGCAAAGCGCCCGGCCAAGGTGTGCGCCGCTTTGACCGTGACTTGCTGCCCGACGACGGCGCGCACCGACATTTCGAAACCGTCGAACGCGCCCGGCGCTCTGAGTCCCGGCGCATCCGCCGCCAGCGCGCCGAGCGCTGCGGCAACGATCTGCGGCTCGCAACACAGATCGGCCAAACGCCGCACTCCGGCGAGCACCGCCGGCAAAACGCGCGCCAAGCTCGGCGCAACGCTCGCCACCACCGCCTCGCGCTGCGGCGACCAGCGCAGTGCTATCCATCCAGTATAAAGCCCATCCGCCGTCGCCAGAGCGACGCTACGCCGATAACATTCCCCATCCACCTCCTCGACGCCGGCGATGCAGCGCGCGGCGAGAAAGCGCAGCAAGCGCGGCCAATCGAACGGCGGACGATAGGCCAATTCGCATTGCAAGCCATCGCTCGCGTTCGTCGGCAAGCTCTCGCGGCGCAGCGCGCTCGGCGTTAAACCGTAATGACTGCGAAACAGCGTATTGAAGCGACGCAAACTACCGAAACCGGCGGCCAAGGCCACCTCGGTGATCGTCAAGTTCGTATCGGCAAGCAAACGCTTGGCGAGCAAGCGCCGCTGAGTTTGCGCATACGCGACCGGCGTCACGCCGAACGTCTCGCCGAAAATGCGTCGTAAATGGCGCTCGCCGATCCCGAGCCGCGCCGCCAAGCCGGTCAAGCCATCGTCGTCGAGCTGCCCGGCCTCGATCCGCTGCGCCGCCGCCCAAGCCAAGCGCGACGACGCATCGATCGCCGCCAAGCCCGGCGCCAATTCCGGACGACAGCGCAAACACGGTCGAAACCCCGCCGCTTCCGCCGCCGCGGCATGGGCGAAAAACCGGCAGTTCGCCGCGAGGGGCGTGCGCACGCGACAGATCGGACGGCAATAAATCCCGGTCGAGCTTACGCCGACATAAAACCGCCCGTCGAAACGGCGGTCGCGGGCCAATAAAGCGGCATAGAGGGTGGTGGCGTCGGTGGTCATGGGAGCGAATTATCCTAAAAACCTTTTTTGTCCACAAAAAAACGAAAGACACGAACAAAAACAAGCTGTTGCACTAAGAACCTATTCACCCATCGGGCGATCGCCAAAAGACAGGCATGCTGTTGATTATTTTCGTGCTTTTCGTGTCTTTCGTGGACAACTGCTTTTTCAAGGATTATCCGCCGTCGCGCCGTCGCCGCTCGCCGTTTTCGGACATGGAATTCCGCTTTGCCGGGCCGATTCCACGGATTTTTTTCTATGCAACGAGTTGCACTGCACCTTGTTGCATAGTATTCTGCTGACCGTTGCCGCCCTCCTCCATGTTCCGTTTGCGGAGAATCCGCCATGACCGATTGCCTGCATAACCGTCGCGATCTCGATTTCCAGTTATACGAAGTGCTGGATAGCGTTGCGCTGACTCGATTTCCGCTGTTCCAGGAGCATAGTCGCGAGACCTTTGCGGCGGTGCTCGACACCGCGAACGCGATCGCGAGCGAGAAATTTTTACCGCATAATCGCCTATCCGACGAGCACGAGCCGCAGTTCGACGGCCAGCGCGTGACGGTGCATGCGGCGGTGAAAGAGGCGCTGCACGCCTTCGGCCAAGCCGGGTTTCCCGCCGCCACCTATCCGCACGAACAAGGCGGCATGCAATTGCCGACGACGATCGCTCAGGCGGCGCTGTCGTATTTCGTCGGCGCGAATATGGCGACGACGATTTACGCCTTCCTCAGCATCGGCAACGCCAGCCTGATCGACCGTTACGGTTCGGCGGCGCAGAAGCGGAACTATCTGCAACCGCTGCTGACGGGACGGTTCCTCGGCACCATGGCGTTGACCGAGCCGCAGGCCGGATCGAGTCTGGCCGACCTGACGACGACGGCGACGCCGATCGGCGATGGTCGGTATTCGATACGCGGCAGCAAGATTTTCATCTCGGGCGGCGATCACGAGTTAAGCGAAAACATCGTGCATCTGGTGCTGGCGCGCATTCCGGGCAGCCCGCCGGGCGTCAAAGGGATTTCGCTGTTTATCGTGCCGAAATATCGCATCGATGACGAAACGTTTGGCGTCGATAACGACGTCGCACTCGCCGGATTGATTCATAAGATGGGCTGTCGCGGCACGACCTCGACCCTGTTGGCCTTCGGCGAGCGCGGCGAGTGCGTCGGCGAACTGGTCGGCGAAGCCAATCGGGGACTGAGTTATATGTTCCATATGATGAACCAGATCCGCATCGGCACCGGCGCGTGCGCGACCATGCTTGGACTGCGGGGTTATCTGGCTTCGCTCGATTACGCCAAACAGCGCGTCCAAGGCCGCCATCCGACGCAGAACGCCAGCGAAGCACCCGTGGCGATTATCGAACACGCCGACGTGCGCCGTATGCTGATGACGCAAAAGGCGTATGTCGAAGGCGCGATGGCCTTGTGCTTGTATTGCGCCTGGCTGGTCGACCGGCAAAAAGTCGGCGCTGACGAGACGGATAGGCGCGAAGCCGGTCAGTTGTTGGACTTGCTGACGCCGATCCTCAAATCC
>DATETD010000515.1:0-7688 GCA_035283885.1 Rhodocyclaceae bacterium | reverse complement strand
TATCGGCGTGGTCGAAACGGGCAGCAAGGAAATTCTTGCCGCTGCAAACGAGATTGCCGCCGCGATCGGCCAGGTCAAGAAAGGCGTCGAGCAGATTTCCGCCGCGGCGCAAGAAGCCGACAAGGCCGCGACCGAAGCCGCCGCCGCCGCCAAGCAGCAATCGCAAGGGGCCGAAGAACTCGCCGCCGCGATTGAGGAAATCGCTTCGCTGGCCGACGAACTGCAAGCTGCTTGAGCCGGGAGAATTTCATCATGAACGATACTGTGGATAAGCAGGCAGACGCTCCGCCGGGGGAAAGTCCGGCAGCTTCGGCGATTCAGGTTACGCAGGAAGATGACGGCGCGCTGGAAACGCAACAATCCGATACGCGACAATTCGTCACCTTTATTGCGGGCGACGAGGTATTTGCGGTCGATATGACGCCGGTACAGGAGATTATTCGCGTGCCGGATGTGGTGCGCGTGCCTTTGGCCCCCGCCAATCTGGATGGGCTGGCGAATTTACGCGGCAAGGTGTTGCCGATTATTTCCTTGCGACGGATTTTCGGCTTCGACGAGCGCGCGCATGACGACTCGACGCGCGCCTTGGTGATCGATATCGGCCAGCCGCTGGGCTTTGTGGTGGATCGCGTCGCCAGCGTGGTCGGTGTCGAGGCGAGCAAAATCGAGGGCGTTGCTTCGATCCGCGGCACGGTGAATACCGATTTGCTATCGGGCCTTATCAAGGATGTCGGCGGGCACGCGATGATTATGGTGCTGGACTTCGCCAAGCTGATCGGGCAGGAGTTTGCCGATATCGCCGCCATGGCGAAAAAATCCGGCTTAAAGACGGCTCTCGGCAACCAGGTTCAAAGCGACGACGAGGACGATGCGAGCGACGAACTGCAATTGGTGAGTTTCGATGTCGCCGGTCAGGAGTATGCGATAACGATCGAAGATGTGCAGGAAATCGTCCAGGTGCCGGATACGATCATCCATGTGCCGCATTCCGAGTCGCATGTCTTGGGCATCATGACATTGAGAACGCGACTATTGCCTCTGGTCAGTTTGCGACGCATGTTCGCCTTGCCGGCGCAGGATGCCGACGAGCACAGCCGCATCGTGGTGGTCTCCTTGGGCAGCACCTCGGTCGGCGTGGTGATGGATAGCGTCAACGAAGTGCTGCGCGTCGCCAAATCCGATGTCAATGCGATGCCCAGCTTGTTGGCGCGCGATAACGAGATGGCGGATATTTCCGAAATCTGCCGACTGGACGGCGGCAAGCGCCTGGTGTCGATCATTTCGGCGCGTAACCTGTTCCGTCACTCTTCGATCAAGGAGGCATTAACGACCGTGGGTAAATTGCAAGATGACCGTAGCGCGGAGACTGTCGAATCCAGCGAGGATGAAACGGCGGACGACGACGAACAGGTGGTGGTGTTCCGCTTAGGCCGCGAGGAGTTCGGCGTGCCGATCGATAGCGTGCAGGAAATCGTGCGCGTGCCCGAGGTGCTGACGCATGTGCCGAAAGCGCCGCCGTTTGTCGAAGGCGTGATCAACCTGCGCGGCGCGGTCTTGCCGGTGATCGATTTGCGTCGACGCTTGGGATTGCCGACGGTGGAACGTTCGGATCGGCAGCGCGTGATGGTGTTTCTGATCGAGGGCATGCGCACCGGCTTTATCGTCGATTCGGTGGCGGAAGTATTGAAGATCCACAAGTCGGCGATCGAAGATGCGCCCAAGTTGTCGTCCGACCAAGCGCGTTTGCTGGCGCGCATGGCCAATCTCGAAAAACAGAAGCGCATGGTGCAGTTGATCGAACCCGCGCATCTGGTGGAAAGCGCGGATCGCGCAGGCTTGGCCAGGTTGGCGGCTTGAGGCTTGTCCACGAAAGGCGCGGAAGGATGAATACCGTTCGTGAATTTCGTGGGCAGTGTGGTAAAGCGATCGCTAGGACTCTATACGCCAGCATTCCATGTAGGTTGGGCTGGGCTTCATCGAGCCCAACACGGTCGCTACGGTGGGATGTTGGGCTGATAAGGCCAGCCCAACCTACGGACTAAGGAGATTTCATGTCGGTTCTGGACAAGATAAAAGCCGTCAATCGGAAAAGAGAGGTGCAACTGATGGAAAGGCACACTCTGGTCGACGAGAGCGTGGAACTGCGTTTGGCCTATTTGAAAGGACTCGCGCTTGCGTGCGCTATCGAACGCGAACCGGCGCCGGCTGAATGGCTGGCGTTCGGCGCGATCGCCGCCAGCTTGGATGCCTCGCCGCAGGAGGCAAAGGAGCTATTCGACGAACGGGGAAATGCGGGCGACGAAGAGATCGATGCCTTGTTCGTCACCCTGCGCAGTCATAATTTGGGATGGCTATATCTATTCGATGTCGCCTGGATACAGGCGGCGAGCGAGCGGCTGGAGCCGAATGAAGTCGAGTTGTTCGATGACGTAGCGCCCATGCTGGGCATCAATGCCGAGCGCGCGACAAAACTGCTGCGTCCGCTGGTCGAGTTCATCCGCACAAAAAACCTGGTCGAACTCGTCGGCATCATGCCGCAGTTGCCTAACGATATGAAATTTCAAAAATTCATTTACGAAATATTGATAGGCCGTTTCTTTTTTATCCGTAGCTATGGCGAAACCAAGGCGGGGTGATCGTTGCGATGGGTAATAAAAGCGATCCGTCCCGCCAGCGCCGACTTTTTAATTCCTTTACCCAAGAAACCTCTTCTATCCACGAAAAACACGAAATACACGAACAAAAACAATAGCTTGTATATGAAACCGATTCGCCCGTCGGGTAGGCGTCAAAAGGCCGATATCTATTTGATTCTTTTCGTGTGTTTCGTGGACAACTGCTTTTTCTAGGTTTATCGAATCATGATTAAACTGCTGATAGTCGACGACTCGGCGCTGATGCGGCGTCAGTTGGTCACGTTGTTTCAGGCCGAAGGGGACTTCGAGATCCATCAGGCGCGCAACGGGCGCGAAGCGGTCGAGGAAAATCGCGATTTCCGACCGGATGTCATTACCCTCGACATCAATATGCCCGAAATGGATGGCATTACCGCGCTGTCCTTGATTATGGCCGAACGTCCGGTGCCGGTGGTGATGGTGTCCTCGCTGACCGAAAAGGGCGCTTTGGCGACGTTCGAGGCGCTGAACTTGGGTGCGGTCGATTACATCGCCAAACCGGGCGGCACGATTTCCTTGTCGATCGGCGAAATCAGGAATGAATTGATTTCCAAGGTGCGGTCGGCGGCGCGCGCCAAGATCAAAAGCAAATCCACGGTCAGAGGTTTAGCGCAACGCTTGCGCGAAGATCGCGAAAAAGCGGCGAAACAACCGCGCCCGGTGGCGATACGCCGTGGCGTAGCGAGCGATGGCATGGTGATTGTCGGCGTGTCCACCGGCGGGCCGCGCACTTTGGAGGATGTGCTGCCGTTATTCGCTGCGGATTTCCCCTGGCCGATTCTGGTAGCGCAGCATATGCCTGCGGCCTTTACTCGTTCGTTTGCCGAGCGTTTGAACGAAATTTGCGCGCTGACCGTAGTCGAAGCCGCCTCGCCGATGCCGGTCGAACGCGGCATGATTTATGTAGGTAAGGGCGGCGCGGATATGGTGGTCGGGCCGCGCGCCGGGCGTTTGCATGTGATGCCCAAGCCTGAACAGAAAGAATACCTTTGGCATCCATCGGTGGAGTTGCTCGGCAAGTCCGTGCTAGAGCATTGCGATCCGGCGAATGTGGTGGCGGTGATGCTGACCGGCATGGGTTATGACGGAGCGGACGCCTTCGCCGAAATCAAACGGCGTGGCGGACGCACGATCGCCGAGTCCGAAGCGTCGGCGGTGGTGTTCGGTATGCCCGCCGAGTTGATCGAGCGCGGCGGGGCGAGCGTGGTGTTGCCGTCGGAAAAAGTCGCCGGGCAAGTGAACGCCTGGGTCGGAAAATAATTAAGGAGCGTAGAACGATGGCTTTCGTCAAGAAAAAAACCAGCGAGGCGGTGAACGAAGACGAGCGCAAGCGCGGTCGCGACTGCGAAAGTTTGCTCGCCGAACTCGAAAGCCCGCGCGCGATCGAGCGGCGCTGGGCGGCGCGCGATTTAACCGATTTTCCGCAGGCGACCGCCGCACTGGTGGCGCGACTCAGGCGCGAGGACGACGCGTCGGTGCGCGAGATCATCTTTTCTACGCTGACGGTATTGGGCGACGACATCGCGGTCGCCGGTTTGGTGGACTGCCTGAAAAGCGAGGATGCCTCCTTGCGCAACGAGGCGATCGAGGCGATGAAGCAGTTGCCCGACGAAGTCGCGCCGATCATGCATGGCCTGCTGGCGGATACCAATCCCGATGTGCGGATTTTTGCGGTCAATATCCTCGAATCCTTGCGCCACCCGCATGTGGAAGCCTGGTTGCTGGAGGTGATCGAGCATGATACCCATGTCAATGTTTGCGCAACTGCGGTCGATCTGCTGGTGGAAGTCGGCTCCGGTGCGGCGCAGCAGCCTTTGCTGGAGCTGAAACAGCGTTTTCCCGCGGAGCCGTATATTCAATTTGCCGTTGATTTAGCGCTGAAGCGGATTGCCGCCGGCTGAAACTCGACCAACCATCCACAGGACAGACTGCGATGCCAGACATGCCATCCTTGATCGGCGAAGAGGAGTTCGAGAAATTTCGCGAGTTTTTTTATCGAAAAACCGGTATTCAGTTCGAAACCACCAAGCGCTATTTCGTCGATAAACGCTTGATCGAACGCATCGAAGCGACGGGCAGCGATAACTTTCGCAATTACTTCACCATGTTGCGCTTCCAGGCGTCCGGCGAGGAATTGCAGCAGCTCACCAATATAATGACGGTTAACGAGACCTATTTTTTCCGCGAGGAATATCAGTTTCAGTGCTTGGTCGATTCGATCTTGCCGGAGATCGTGGCGCGTAAAAAAGACGATAAGCCGATCCGGATTTGGATTATCCCCTCCTCTTCGGGCGAAGAGCCGTATTCGATTGCGATCTATTTGCTGGAATTCTGGGCGGGAATCAACGAATGGGATGTGGAAATAATTTCATCGGATATCGACACCCATATTCTGGCGCAAGCGCGACGCGGCATGTATTCGGATCGATCCGTACAGCATCTACCGGCTCGATTGTTGCAGAAATATTTCACGGCCACTCATCAGGGCTATCAGGTGTGCGAAGAATTGCGCGACGCGGTGGAATTTACGCGCGTGAATTTATCGGAACGGGCGGATACGCGCGCTTACCGCAATTTCGATGTGATCTTCTGCCGCAACCTATTGATTTATTTCGACGATGTTTCGCGTAAAACCGCTGCCGAGACGTTTTACGATGCGCTGAAACCGGGGGGCTTTATCTGCCTGGGCCACTCGGAATCGATGAGTCGTTTTTCGTCCTTGTATAAGGTACGTAAATTCCCTCAAGCCATCGTCTATCAGAAACCGCTGGAGGTCTTATGACAAAAATTGTTAAACGCATCCTGATCGTCGATGACGCCGCTACGGTGAGGATGTATCACCGCAATATTCTCGAAGCAGCCGGGTATGCGGTCGAAGAGGCGATCAACGGCGTCGAGGCCTTGGAAAAATGCTTGCAGACGCCTTTCGATTTATATGTGGTCGATATCAATATGCCCAAGATGGACGGTTACGGTTTTTTGCGCGAATTGCGCGGTCAGGATATCGCCCAAGCGCCGGCGATCATGGTGTCGACCGAAGCGGAAAGCGGCGATCGGCAACGCGCATTTTTTGCCGGAGCGAATGCGTATTTGGTTAAGCCGGTCAAGCCGGATCAATTGCTGACGCATGTGCGCGTTTTGCTCGGGGAGTTGTTGCCATGACTCCATTGTTGGCGCAGTTCCTGTCCGAAGCGCGCGATTTTTTGCAGGGCATCGGCGAAAAGTTGATGCAATTGGAAAAAGCGCCCGACGACGCGCAGTTGATGACGGAACTGTTCCGTCTGGTGCATACGCTCAAGGGCAATAGCGGGCTGTTCGATTTCCCGGAAATGACGCGGGTGTTGCATGCCGGCGAGGATTTGATGGATGCGGTGCGCAACCGGCGCGTGGCGTATTCCAAAGAGTTGGCGGATCGGCTGCTGGATGCGATGGATTTCGTCGGCCTGCTATGCGACGAGATCGAAAACAGCGAGCGCATCGGCGCGCGTCACGCCGAGGACGCCGTGCGCTTGGCGCAGGCCTTGCGCGCTTTGATTGTCGATCCGGGCGTAACCGATGCCCAAGCTTCATCGCAAGAGCCGTCGTCTGCGGTGGACGAGGTCAAGGCTTATCAGCTGCCGTTGGCGCAGATTCCCGAAGCGGCGCGGATGGCGGCGTATCGGCGTGTACGCCAGGGCGATACGCTCCATTGGCTGACGTATTCGCCGGCGGAAGAATGTTTTTATCAAGGCGACGATCCGTTTTTTCAGGCGCGGCAAACGCCCGATCTGTTCTGGGGCGGCATGGCGGCGCGCGAACCCTGGCCCAAACTTGCCGAACTGTACGCGTATCGCTGCGTGCTGGATTTTCATCTGCTGACGGGCGCGCCGCGCGAAGAGATCGACGAACTGTACCGTTATATGCCGGATCAGTTGCGTAAGGAGATCGTGCCGCCACTGGAGTTGATTATTCCGCAAGGCGAGCCGAATGGCGGGCCGGTGTATGAAGATTTCGTGGTCGAGGCCCACCGCTTGCTGCGCGCCGACGATTGCGACGGATTGCGCCGCGCGGCGCAGACCATGCTCGAACTCTCCAGCCCGGAATTGTGGCTGTCTTCGGCCTTGCGCTGGTTGCTGGTGGTCTTGGAGGTCGAGCCTGAAAATGCATCGGTACTATCGATCGTTGCAGCGCTGGTGGATTCTTTACGCAATTTGCAAACGCCGGACTGGTCGGCGACGGCAGTGGCCGACGTTGCGGCTGCGGTCGCTACGCCGAACGCGGCCTCGCCGCAAGCCGCTGGGGTGCGTGCGCTAACGCCGCAGGAATCCGCTGCATTAGCGACGCTGGTGGCAACGCAAAAAGAGATTCTAGCCTTGCCGATCAAGGAAAACTGGCAGCTTGGACGTCTGCGCGCGGTGGCGGCGACCTTGGCGGCGTGTTTGCGGATGCGCAGCATGCACGATGCGTTGCCGGAGCTGGAAAGCGCAACGGCGCAGGCCTTGGATGAGACGAGCGCCGCGCCGCTCCATGACTGGTTGCTGCGCCGCTTTGCCGATGTCGTGTCTGTGGAACGTGAGCCGGTTATCGCGCCGCCGTCGCCCGCCATTGTCGCGCTGACGCCTGCCACCGCTACGCCCGAACCCGCCGCCGCTGTTGCCGGCGAGGGAGAACAACGATTTGGCCGCCGCGCCGAAGACGCGATTGCCGGGCCTAAGAGTCTCAAGGTCGATCAGGCCAAAATCGATCGGCTGATGAATTTAATCGGCGAAATGGTGGTGTCGAAAAATGCGCTGCCATATCTGGCGGCGCGCGCCGAGGCGGTGTTCGGCGTGCGCGAACTGTCGCGCGAAATCAAGGCGCAGTATGCGGTCATCAACCGCATCGCCGAAGAAATGCAAGACGCAATCATGCAGGTGCGCATGATGCCGGTGTCGTTCGTATTTCAGCGTTTCCCGCGCTTGGTGCGCGATACCTCGCGCAAACTCGACAAGGAAGTGAATCTGGTGTTGCTCGGCGAAGACACCGAGGCCGATA
>DATETD010000514.1:0-10971 GCA_035283885.1 Rhodocyclaceae bacterium | reverse complement strand
TGGAGCTGACCGAAAGCGTGATTCTCGACAATGTCGACGACGCGATTGCGAAAATGCTGGCGATCAAGCAATTCGGCGTCACGTTTTCGATGGACGATTTCGGCACCGGCTATTCGTCCTTGTCCTATCTGACGCGGCTGCCGCTCGATCAGCTCAAGATCGATCGGTCGTTTGTGCTGAAGCTTCCCGGCAATCTCAGCGACGCCATCGTCGCCCAAACCATCATCGCGCTGGGTCTAAGTCTGGGCTTGAATGTGATTGCCGAGGGGGTCGAAACCGATATGCAGCGACAGTTTCTCGACGGCCATCGGTGTCGCGCCTATCAGGGCTATCTCTTCAGCCGCCCGCTCGCCTTGGCCGAGTTCGAGCATTACATGCAGGCTCATCAGCCAAGCCGGATCGCCGAATTTATCTAAAATTCATCGGCGATGAAATCGATGCGCATCTCTTGGTCATCATGAGTTGCGGGCGACGTCGGCAAGGGATGTTGTTCGCGATACGCCTTGACCCATTCCACTGCGCGCTGCTGCGCGGCTACGATCTGTTCGGGCGTCATTAGCGATTCGGCCAGTTTGCGATTCGCCAATCCCGCTTCGTTACCGTTGGATCCCGCCAGATTGAACCACATATGCGCCTCGACCAGATCGGTCGGCGCGGCGTCGCCTTTGGCGCAAATGATGCCGAGCATGCATTGCGCTTCCGCCAAGCCTTGCTCGGCGGCCTGACGATACCAGTAGGCGGCCTTCGTCATGCTGCGCGACACGCCGGCGCCGTCTTTGTAACTGACCGCCAAGTTATGCTGCGCTTCGCCGTCGCCTTGCTCGGCGGCCTGTTGCCAAAGCTGCGCCGCTTCATAGAAATTTTGCCGCACGCCTACGCCGTTGGCGTACATTAGGCCGAGTACGCCTTGCGCCGCCGCAAATCCTTGCGCCGCAGCCTTGGAATACCAATAGGCGGCTTTAGCATAATCTTGCGACACGCCCCGACCTTTGTCGTACATATAGCCGATGTGCCATTGGGCTTTGGCGTCGCCGCTTTCGGCGGCCTTCGCATACCAGTGCCCCGCCTCTTCGTGGTCCTGGCGCACGCCGTTGCCTTGAGCATACTTCTCCGCCAGCAAACGCTGCGCTTCGACGATGCCTTGCTTGGCGGCTTTGCGGTACCAGGTGGCGGCCAGAAAGGGCTGATCGACATCGTATAAGCGTCCCAATTCGAGTTGGGCCTTGGCGTCGCCCTGTTCCGCCGCATTCAGCAACCAATGCTCGCCATGCATCAAATCCTGCTCGACGCCGCGGCCTTCGTTGTACATCATCCCGAGATAAAACTGCGCGCGCGCATCGCCCTGTTCCGCCGCTTTCGAATACCAGTACACGGCCTGGCGATAGTCTTGCGGCACGCCCTGGCCATTGGAATATTTGGTGCCCAGCACGCACTGCGCCTCGGGCAATCCTTGTTCGGCCGCTTTGCGATACCAATACAAGGCGTGCCGCACATCCTGTTTGACCCCTTTGCCTGCCGCGTAGATCAGTCCCAGCGAATATTGCGCCTTGGCGTTGCCTCTTTCGGCCATGGCGTGCAAAGACTTCGCCAGCGCCGCCGGATCGTTCGTCGTCACCATTTGAATTCCCTGTAGAGAATATGAGATATCACTAGATGGGTATCATTCTACACGAGGCGGCTCATGCCGAAACCACCGATTGCAAATGATTCAGCAAGCGATCGAGCTGAGTTTTCAGCGCCTGCATTTCATCGAGTGGATAACCGATACGGGTAAAAAGCTGCATCGGTATCTGCTCGCATTGCGATTTCAGCGCCAGTCCGGCGTCGGTGAGCGCGATATTTACGATACGCTCGTCGTGCGCATCGCGGCGACGCTCGATCCAGCCGATTTGTTCGAGTCGTTTGAGCAAAGGCGTCAGCGTATTCGACGCCAGTTGCGCCTGTGCGCCGATATCGGACACCGAGCACGGAGCATGCTCCCAGAGTATCATCAGTACGATGTATTGCGGGTACGTCAAACCCAAGGGTTCGAGCAGCGGTTGGTACAGTCGGGTCAATAAACGCGAGGCGGCGTACAGCGGGAAGCACAGTTGCTGCTCTAATCGCAGTAGGTCGGTGGCGGGATGGGCGGTGGGCGGGAGCGGTTCCATGATAGCTTCCTCTTCTGGAGGGCATGATTGTATCGTGTGCGATGTAATGGTGGCGCACATGCCAATGTCGAACGATGGAACTCTACGTAAAAGTCGGCGCTGGCGAGACGGTTCGTAGGCTGGGTACGCTGGCCGATTCGATAGATTACAGTTCCCCGCTGCCTTTTTTCATCGCCTTGCCGCTGGCGGCGCGTTGCTTGCGCACCTCTTTAGGATCGGCCAGCAGCGGGCGGTAGATTTCCACGCGATCCCGATCGCGTAGCGGCGCATCCAGGCGCGCGAGCTTGGCGTAGATGCCGAACTTGCTTTTGCCGAGATCGATTTCCGGGTATTTGGCGAGCAGGCCCGATGCTTCTACCGCCTGCTGCAAGGTAGCGCCGACCGGGAGGGAAAGTTGCAGGCGCTCTTGGCGTTCCGGGCGGGCGTAGACCACTTCGATGTGCAGGGTGTCAGCCATAGAGTTTGTGCGCGCGGAGGACGAAACAATCGATAAACGAGCTGGTAATGTGCTTGAACACCGGCCCCAAGGCTTTTTCGAGCACGGGGTGAGCAAATTCCCAATGCAGGCGAAACTCCACTTTGCATGCCGTTTCGCCCAGCGGCGTGAAGCGCCACATGCCGTCCATGCGGGTAAACGGGCCATCGGTCAGGCGGATTTCCATTAAACGCGGGGCGTCCTTGCTGTTTTCGGTGGAAAACTGGGTAGCGATACCATGATAATTGACATGTATCGTCGCCAGCGTGCGCGCTTCGGTGCGCTCGGGCACCTCGGCGGCGTCGCACCACGGCAAAAAATGAGGGTAATCCTCGACCCGGTCGACCAATTCGAACATCTGCCTTTGGGTGCGCTCGATCAGCACGGAATTTTCAACGACGGCCATTTACATTCAAGCGCAAGACTAGCGCGTCAAAGTCGATAGAATGGGGCATTTTAGCCTGTACGCCTCAGAGCCGCCATATGAGCATCGCCGACAATAAAAAAGCCTTTCACGAATATTTCATCGAAGACCGCTTCGAAGCCGGTCTAGTGCTGTTGGGCTGGGAAGTCAAGGCGATACGCGCCGGGCGCGCGAATATTCGCGAGGCTTACGTCATTCTAAAGAACGCCGAGGTATTTTTGATCGGCTGCCATATCAGCGCCTTGTTGTCGGCCTCGACCCATGTTCAGCCCGATCCGGTGCGCACGCGTAAGCTTCTCTTGCATAAATCGGAGATCAATCGTTTGATCGGCAAGGTCGAGCGCGCCGGCTATGCGCTCGTCCCGCTCGATTTACACTACAGCAAGGGGCGGGTCAAACTGTCGATCGGTTTGGCCAAAGGCAAGAAGCTGTACGATAAGCGAGAGACGGAAAAAGAGCGCGACTGGGTGCGCGAAAAATCGCGCTTGATGCGCGATAAACGTGGGTGAGCCGATCTCGCGCACGATGCGATACCCGTCTCGCCAGCGCCGACTTTTAGGTGGCGCCTGAAAATGAATGCTGTGGCGCGGTGAATATTCCGCACGTTACGGTAATCCGTAGTTGATGCTGGAGTGGGTTTCCTATATATTGAGTTTCCATCGCGATAGCTGCGAATGATCGATAAAGCGATGGCGCCTCGTATGTTTGTTTCGGTATGTTTGTTTCGAATAGTCGGATGGATAAAAGGATCGGAATCATGAATCTGAAGTCGCGTAGAGGCGAAGGTTTTTCGCTGATAGAGTTGATGATAGCGATAGCGATCATCGGAATATTGATGGCTATCGCATTGCCTAACTATAACGACTATATCCGCAAGGGCAAGTTGGTCGAGGCGACGTCCACACTATTGCAGTACCGGACTTACATGGAACAGTATTATCAGGATATGCGCGGCTACGGGCTGGCGGCGCAAACCGATTGCGGCGTAGCTATCACGGACACCAGAATCGTTAATATGAATTTGAGCTATTTCGACGTTGCGTGCTCGGTGGACAATGTTGCTGGATTGCCGCAGACTTATCTCATGACGATGACGGGAAAAGACGATCTGAGTTGTTATGTTTATCGCCTGAATCAACAGAATAAACGGGAGTTCTCGCGTGATTCCGGGACGACCTTTACCGTGAGTTGGCCGACTAATCCGGCAAAATGTTGAGTTAGCCCATCGTGAAGAAGCCAGATAAGCATTCGTCGGCAGGGTTTAGTCTGATCGAAATGTTGATCGGTTTGGCGGTGCTTGCGATGTTAATGGCGTTAGCCGTGCCTGCGTTTTCGCGCTGGCTTGTGGATATGCGCGTACGCAATCAGGCGGAGTATGTCCTGTCCGCGGTGCGATTGGCGCGAGGCGAGGCTCTCAAACGAAACACAACGGTGCGTTTTCAGTTGGTTTCCGATTTGACGAATGGCTGTACTGTGATCGGCTCGGCGGCTGCGACTGCGACAAATAGCAATCTCTGGATAATCAGTCACGGCAATCCCGCCGCAAACTGCGCGAATGCCGAGGATTTGCTAAATACGGACACCACCTTCAATAATCCCAATAGCCTCGCCCCTGTGCTATTGATAAAGGGGTATAGCGAGCAGCAAAAAACGGCGCAAACGACGATTTCCGGTAGCGCGGATGGCGCCGTGTGCTTTGCCGGAACGGGCGCGTTGACGCGAACCTTGACTGCTACGAATCAATGTTCCATTTCGATGAATCCGGCGACGACGACGGCAGCAACGATCACTTTCGATATTTCCGATCCTTCGACGGGGACTTGTTTTACGGACGATCCCGTGCCTCCGGTTGGTTTTGCCGCAAATGGAACCGTGCGTTGTCAGCGTATCGTCGTATCGTCGTGGGGCGATGTTCGTCTATGCGATCCCGGTTTGTTTCCGGCTAAACATCCATCCGATCCCAGAGTGTGCTCATGAAACTTCGTTCTCGATCGTTACAGCGACCGCGCTCGTTGAAGGCGCAAGCCGGTGTGATGTTGTTAGAGGCGCTGATCGGGTCGGTGATTTTCGCTATCGGGGTTTTGGCCTTGATCCGTTTGCAAGCCGAAGCCGTGCGTCAGTTGACGGAGTCCAAAATGCGCACGGACGCCAGTTATTTGGCGGACAAAGTGTTGGGCGATTTGGCCGGGCAGGATGTGCAAGGGGGCGCTGTCGCAGCCTCTACGGCGGTAACCGCATATCAAGGAACTTATACGGCAACGAGCACTACGGCGACGGGCGCCGCGACCGTCTATGGATCGTGGCAAAACGCGATGGCGCGCACCTTACCTGCGGCAACCCTGATTGTTACGATCGACTCCACAGCCGATCCCTTGAATGTATCGAATCAGATACGAGCGGCGACCGTGACGGTGCGTTGGACGGTTTCCAGCGGAGCACCGCATAGTTTCTCGCAAATAGCACGTTTGGTGGATTGACGATGAAGCCATTATCGCCTTTTAGGAAAAATCACTCGGGCTTCGGTTTGGTCGAGGTCATGGTTGCGGCGATGATCGGCATGTTTACCGTGATGGCCATCATGCAGGCCTTGGCGGGGGCGGAAAGTCATCGTCGGCAAATGGCCAGCGGCAGCAGCGCCGATTCGGCGGGAGCGATCGCTTTACAGATCCTGCAACGGGCGATCTACAGTGCCGGAGCGGGTATGACGGGCGATGCTAATAATATTTTTACGGTGTGCAATGCGCAGCAGGTCAATGCATCGAATACCGCAGCGGGCGCGCCGGGCGCCATCGTTTTTCCGACCTTGTCTTTTGCGCCGATCAGGATTTGGAACGTTGCTGCGCCCCCTACGCATCTGAATGCAGCCGGTTTCGACGCAAATACGGATATTATTCAAGTGATCGGCGGTGGCTCGGATTATTTTTTCGGTCGCGGCGTCCCGGTAGGCAACTGGGTCGATCCGACCAATTTTGCACATATCGTCGTCAATCCCCGCGATCCGGCTTGGGATGCGATTCCCGGTTTGCATTCGGGGGATTTGGTTATCGTCGTTCAAGCGGGGCAGAATTGCCAGATATCGCAGATTACGGGTTTGTCCAATCAAGGTCAGAACGTATTGGGAGAGGCGACTTGCGATGCGCCTACGCCCAACACGGCGGCGACCGGCGCCCAAATTCGCCACATTGTCGGAACCTTCCGCAATTTTTATAATGGGTGTCAGCAGGAAGTTTCCAATTGGAATGGCGGCGGCGCTTTCGGCGGAACCGCCGGCACGCTCTATCCCTTAGGATCGCCGGATCGTTTCTCGATACGTGCGTATGCAATTCGTAGCGGACAGCTCACGGCGTGCGCGCCGCTCTATCAAGACTGCACCATTGCGGCGAGCTGGCAGGTTTTAGGCGACAACATCGTTTCGCTCAAAGCGCAATATGGTTACGATACGAACGGTAATCAGGTATTGGACGCGGGCGAGTGGAATCGAACGGCCCCTACCGTCAACTGGGATCGACTTAAAGCGTTTCGCTTGGCGCTGGTGGCGCGTAACAAACAGATGGAGCGCGACGTCGTCGCGAGCGCCGACTGTGCTCCGGTTTGGTCTGGATTTGCGACCGCAGATACGACGTGCAGCGGTTCGGTCAGTGGCGCGCAAATATTTCTTTTGAACGGTCATGACGGAGCTAACTGGAATCGTTATCGCTACAAGCTTTATGAAACCACCGTTCCATTGCGCAATCTTTATTGGAGCAATTGAAAGAAAAGAATAATTATGAATTCTCGATTGCGACCCCTCCGCGCAGTGCGATTTCTCGACCTCGGCTTCCGGCGGCAAGAAGGGATCGTCTTGTTCATCGCCCTGATTGCGTTGGTGGCGCTTTCTTTGGCCGGGGTGGCTTTCATGCGATCCGTCGATACCGCTGGGTTGCTGGCGGGCAATCTAGCGTTCAATCGAGCCGCCATCGCCATTTCCGATGCGGGAATGGAGGAAGCTCGCGTGCAACTGGCGACTTTGGATAACCAGTTGATCGCCGGCAATTGCGGTATGGGCGTCAATGCGTCGTGTTTATGGATGAACGGGGCGACGATGGTTGTGTCCAATGCGCCATTGACCGGCCCGCCAGCGAGCACGGGCTATTATGCTTGGGCCGATCCGGCTTTTAACTACCGTACGCATGACTGGACCAATGCCTTCCAGTTCAATGCGGCTCAGGTGGGGATGACGCAGACGCAACGCGACGCGTTGACGGGCTACGATGTCCGTTATGTCATTCACCGCATGTGCGAGTTGTCTTGGAACCCTGCGATCCTGGGTCAAACGGGTGAGCCGCGAATTTCGAATTGCCTGACGACGGCTTCTACCGGAGGGCAATCGATGGGTGCTATCAACGTAGCCAGCAATCAAGCGCAAGCGATCCCTTCTGTGCCGCTTTACCGCGTCACCTTGCGTGTTGAAGGGCCGCGCAACAGTTTGGCGTATGTGCAGGTCTGGATGAATTGAAAAGTCGGCGCTGGCGCGACGGCGTAATGTAAAGGAGCTTGTCATGACCGCAAAAACAGGAAGTTTTTCATCGGTTCCGGGACGAAATTTATTTTCGACGCTCTGTTTATTGCTTGCGGTCGCTTCGGGTGGTTTGCAGGCGGCAAGCCCATTGAATCTAGCCCAGCAACCGCTGTATGGCGCATCGTCGGCGGCAGTGTATCCTAATTTAATGTTCATACTCGATTCGTCCGGCAGTATGGGTTGGGATCACGTGCCGGATTATGTTAACGACAATGGCACATGCTTCGACACTAAGGATAACGCAACGATTACGGAAAGCCGCGAAGCTTGTGCGGTAGGCCACCCGCCGTATATGAGTCCGGACTTCAATCTGCTTTATTACAATCCCGATTTCACGTATCAGCCGGGTTGGAATGGCACTTTAACCACTCCTGCTGCTTTTTCGGCGCAAAGTATCTCAAATGCCGGCACCGATCCCTACGGGCAACAGAGAACCACGCAAACCGGCGCAAGCGTAACGTCGATCAACCTTACGACGACCTATCCGGACAGGAAATGGTGTCAGACAGGCAGCTTGGATATTAGCAATGCGGGCTGTATCCCCAATACGCAAGGTTACGCCTATCCCGATTCGTCTTACGGCTATCCGCCTGCGTCGGGCGGATCGTATGTCTACGGCGCGCCGTATTATTGGCGGATTATACCTACCGAGTATTGTCGCGATACGGCGAAAACGGCGTGCGTGGATTGGCGGCAGGCGGATGCAGTCGTGAGCGGGGAAAGCTATACGACATCGAAATATTGCGCCGACTTGCAGCGCACCTACGGCGGATGTCAGGATGCGGAAGACAATTCCCACCGCTATCCCTCGAAGTGCAGCGCCAGCGCCTGCGTTCAGCCGGGACAAGGGGGCGTCTATATCCATCCGGCGTCGGTCAGGTTTTGCACCGCAAGCAACACATCGAGCGCTTTGGTTAATTGTCAGGGACTGTATAACTCGGTAACAAGCTATATATATCCGAAGTTTGTGGGCTATGTCATTCCCGCCGCCGGCGCCAAGGCGTTTGGAACGATTACCATCGAGTCGGCGACGCCAGGGCAGCAGATTGCAAAAATTTTGATTTCGGGCGATGCCGTCACCAATCTACTGACAGGAGTTTATACCGTACCCAGTGGCGCAACGACGACCACCATCGCACAAGGGTTGAAAGCGCTGATGTCGACAACTTACAAGTTGCAACCCAACAACAGCGGTATAAGCTTGAGCCAGTCGGGGAATGCGATTACGATTACCAGTGCGGTGACGGGGGTTGTCGATAACGGTCATGTTATTACTATAAACGATGGCGGAGGTTTGACTTCGGGGACAAAAGCGACGGCGACCATCACCGTAGGTTCGAATACTGCAGGGACTCAAACCTATCGTCTGGGAGGCGTTTGCGTAGGCTCCTTATCGGGCTCTGCGCCGACGCAAGTTTGTAATGGTTCGATGATTTCGAACAGCGTGGACGTTTCGGCGGATTTGAATCTGGCGAACGGACGCGCCGCCGTGGCTACGGCGATAGCCGGTGCGATCGCTAACGCCGCAGTGGCGGGATACACGGCTGTTGCCAACGGCAGTGTCGTGACGATTACTGCGCCCAATGTGGGCGTGTTTACGAATCCTGTCGTTTATCCGACTCCGACTTTGACGTCGTCGTTTGCGACGGGTTCGCTGGCGGTATTCGGCGCGCAAACGGGGACATTGCCGTATTCGATCGGCTCGATTAAGGTGGGTGCGACAACCATCAACACCTCGGCTATCAGCGGAAACTGGGATTTAACGACGTCGGGGGGGCAAAACGCGGCGGCGAGTGCGATCGCCGCAAAAATCGGTAGTGGCTATACCGCAGTCGCGAGTGGCGGTTTAGTCACTATTACAGCAACGACCGCAGGCAATCAGTCGAATGGCGCGCTGACCGTTCAAGGCGGAACCAATGCCGCAGGTTCGATCAAAGTAATGCCGGAAGCCGTAGTGGGAACACGCAATTACACGCTGACTTCTATTTTGGTCGGATCGACAACGATTGCTGCGAATGTGAGTTTCTCTGCCGATTTGAGTACGTCGGCTGGGCGGAATTCTGCGGCTACGGCGATCAAAAGTGCTATCGGTAACGGCTATATCGGTTCGTGTACGGGAGGCGCTGCATGCACTACAGACACCGTGACGGTCACGGCAACCACTCCCGGAGCCGCTGCGCATGGAAACATTCAGGTGAATTCAGCGGCAATGACATCCAATTCTTCGGCGATGACGTTGACGATTACCGAAACTGTAAGTGGTTGGGTGGATGTCAGTGCAATCAATATGACTGGAGGTGGATGCAGTTCGGTATGGAATACCGGAACGGGGATACTTAACGGCGATCCCAGCTCGCAAAGCAGTGCTAGCAATGCGGCCAGCCAAATTAATAGTAAATTGCTGAAGCCCGGCGTTCCGCTGACGATGACGCGCGCGGGTACGGTGTTAACATTTACTCCTACGGCAAATCTTGCCGGTTGCACTTTGAGCGTAGTAAAGACAAATACCGGGACATGGACCTTCGTGTTTTCCCCTTCGGCTACCTTTGCTGCCGGCGCTAGCTATACTCTTCCTGCGCCGCAGCTGACTGCGGTCAGTGGCGGCATGGAGGTTCCGGGTATTACGCCAAGCGGAATGTCCGGGGGCGATTCCATCAGCGATCTTCAGTCTGTATTGACAACCACTATTTTTGCAGGAGGGGTCGATTCGGCGCAAAGCATTCCCGTAAGCACAGCCGATTTCCGCGGAGGCGCCGATGCGGGCGGCGAGCGGCGCGCGGATGTCGGCAGCTTCAAGCGTTGCGATATTACCAGTACGGCGGATTGCGTCGGCCTAGGCGCAGGGAAGTTTCCACGCGCATCCACCCGCACCGATTGCGCTAATGCCGGCTATTGCAGCTATACGGAAGAGGCGACGAATTTCGCCAATTGGTATGCCTTCAATCGCACCCGAATGCAGGCGATGAAAACCGGTGCAGGATTGGCGTTTTCCGGCATTGGCTCGACCTATCGCGTCGGTTTCACTACGATACAGACCAACTCGACGACCGCTAGCGATTTTCTGAAGGTGAGCGATTTCGACAGTACGCAAAAAAAGAGTTGGTACACCAAGTTCTATGCAAAAATACCCAATAGCGGTACGCCGTTACGCACTGCTTTGGCGCGGGTAGGACAGATGTTTGCCCATAAAGGCGATTTGGCGGCGGCCGATCCGATGCAATATTCCTGTCAGCAAAATTTCTCATTGCTGACCACCGACGGCTACTGGAACAGCAACGCCTGTACGAGTATTAAGCAGGTGGATAACGTCACTACGCTGGGGCAGCAGGATGGCGCGCCCACGGTGAGCGAAACCAATATCGCC
>DATETD010000513.1:0-2775 GCA_035283885.1 Rhodocyclaceae bacterium | reverse complement strand
AGGCGGCGCTGTCCAAGCATTTGTACTACCCGCCCGCTGCGGTCGCTCAGGGGCAAGAAGGCGAAGTGCTGCTGCTGCTGGTGCTGGACGAGCGCGGCAGCGTCGTTTCATCCGAAATCTTCCGCAGTTCGGGCTACGAATTACTGGATCGCGCCGCGCTCGACGCCGCTCGCCTAGTCGGCCTCTTGCCGGGCAACCCGCGCCAAACCTTATTGCCGGTGGCGTTTCGGCTAGAGTAATCTATGACGACTTAGGCCGAAACGCCTTGACCACGGTCTCGTCGGTTTCCATATAGGCTGCGCCGATCAGGTCGAGGCAATACGGCACGGCGGCGAAAATGCCCGGCACGCGGGTTTTTCCAGACTCGTCCTTGAGGCCTTCGAGCGTTTCCTTGATGGCTTTGGGTTGTCCCGGTAGATTCAGGATCAGCGTGCGCTCGCGGATCACGCCGACTTGGCGCGACAGGATCGCCGTCGGCACGAAGTTGAGCGAGATTTGCCGCATCTGCTCGCCGAAGCCGGGCATCAGGCGGTGCGCTACCGCCAAGGTTGCTTCGGGCGTGACGTCGCGTTTGGCGGGGCCGGTGCCGCCGGTGGTCAGAATCAGTCCGCAGCCTTGAACGTCGCATAAATCGATCAGCGTTTGCTCGATCAGCGGCTGCTCGTCGGGAATCAGGCGCGTCAGGCTCTCCCACGGCGAGCGCAACGCGCGCTGTAGCCAGTCTTGCAACATGGGAATGCCTTTATCCTGATAAGCGCCGCTGGAGGCGCGGTCGGAGATCGACACCAAGCCGATGCGTAGCGTTTCGTTCATACTTTTCCTTTCAGTCGATAATACCAAAGTCCTAGATGCTCCTGAATCGCCGTTTGGCTAGCGCTTAAGCCCGATGCGCTCGGCAAGCACTGCGCCAAGCCGAGCGGGGGGAGGGTGCTGAAGCCGGTGGGCGCGGGCGCGACCTGCAAGCCTTGACGCACGAATAGCGGCGTCGCGCGGCGCAAATGCCAGCCATGGCTGACCAAGACGATGCGCTCGATGCCGGCGGCTTTGAGCCGCGCCGCGGAGTAGGCGGCGTTTTCTTCGGTGTCGCGCGCGGCGTTTTCGACCCAGCGCACCGGGACGGCGAATTCGCGCTCCAGCGTCTCCTGCATCGACTCGGCTTCGGATCGACCGCCGTAGGGCGCGCCGCCCGTTACCAACAGCGGCAATTGCGAACGGCGCGCCAGTTGGGCAGCATAGCGCAGGCGTTCCAGCGTCGTGCGGTTGACGGTATCGCCGCCATATTCGGGCGCCGCAAAGTAGCTGCCGCCGCCGAGCACCACGATCGCCTGCGCCCGTTCCAAGGCCTGCGGGCCGACGACAGGGTGGATTTCGTGCTGCGCCAGCAACGCGTTGCCGACGATAGGTAGCGACAGCGTCAAGAGGCCAAGCAGCGAGATCAGCGTCAGTAGCGCGCCGCCGTCTCGCCAGCGCCGACTTTTACATTGCATCAGGCCGAGGCCGCACAGTGCGATAAAAATCAAGCTCGTTGGCGGCAGGATTAAGGCGGTTAACAGCTTTTTAACTAAAAACATGGGCTAAACCTAGGGCTGATCGCTGCTTTTGTCGCGACAAAGCCCGCTATTATCAAGCTAATTTGCCTTTGGCGTGTTTTTTTGCGCCGACAATCCGCCGATCCATAATTCGCTTATATGATAATTAGTTATTCTTTAGGAATTTTAGAACTATCCGACTGCGTCAGCGATAAGTCGCGGAGGCGGTCGGCATGATGGAGTGGTTAGGCATCGGTTGGCGCGACTTGGTGTTGCTGGCGGCGGCTTTGATCGGGGTGTATTTGGTGCTGTCGGTGATGCGCTTGTTCCAGGTCGGCATGAAACGCCCGGCGGTGACGTCGGCCTCCTGGCAGGATGCGCCGGCGATCGAATCGAGCATCGCACCGGCGGCCCCCCCCGCGCCGCCCGAGGCTCATGTCCCGTTGACGGCGCCTGCGGCGGCGAAGGATAAGCGCAAGGCGTCGCCGACGAATGCGGCGTTTGCGCAGGAATTGGCGCGCAGCAATCTCGAACTCGAAGTGCAGCGTTTGCGCAAAGAAGACGCCAATTTGCGTAACGAACTGACGCGCTTGTCGGAAGAAGTCGCGCAAATCAAAGCGGCGCGGAATATCTCGCCGCTATATAGCGAAGCCATGTCGCTCGCGCAGCAAGGCGTCGAGGCGGAGAGCATCGCCGACCAGTGCGGAATTTCCATGGGCGAGGCGACATTGGTCGCGGCTTTGGCGAGAAGCGCCGACAGTTTGGGCGGCAGCGGTTTGTCGGGCTACGATTCCTTAGGACATTATGGAGGGCGCGATGGCCGTTACACGCACTGAACCGCAGCTTTATCGCGAACCTGAACTCGAATCCGAACCGCCGCCGCTTAAAACTAGGCCGCCGTTGATCGATCGAGCCAAGCAAGGTCAAGCGCCGGGCGCGCCGCTCGGTGCGTCACCGGGTTCGCCACCTCAGCCCACTGCGCCGGCCAAGCCTGCGGCGTCAGTCAAGCCGACTAAGCCGGTCAAGCCCAGCGGGCCGACCCAGCCGACCCCGGCCACCATGGCGGAGGTTGCGGTCGCTGCGAAAGCCGAGGCGAACGACGCCGCTGTCGAGCCGGTGTCGGACGAAGTCTTGAAGCGCCGCCTGCTCAATCGGATCGCGATTGCCGCCGTCTTGGTGGTCGGTTTGCTCGGCAGCTTGGCGATGTTCGACGCCCTGTATCGTCCTGCGGTCAAGTCGCCGCCGT
>DATETD010000512.1:0-7218 GCA_035283885.1 Rhodocyclaceae bacterium | reverse complement strand
CCTTGGGCAAGCTGCGCGACGGCAATTTCCAGTTTGTGGTTTCGGATTGGAATATGCCCAATATGGATGGACTGACGTTGTTGCAGAACGTACGCTCCGAGCCTAAGCTGAGAACCCTGCCGTTTCTCATGATTACCGCCGAGGCGAAAAAGGAAAATATCATTGCGGCGGCGCAGGCTGGCGCATCGGGGTATATCGTCAAGCCTTTTACCGCGGCGACTTTGCAGGAAAAACTCGACAAAATATTTGAGAGAATGGGAATCTGATCTATGGCCACAGCAAAAACGACGGAAGCCGCCAAGGCTAAGCCGGTTGCGAGTACGAGAGCTGCAAAAGCGATTAAACGCAGTGTAGAGGATAGTTCGGGCGACAGCACCGGCGAGGTGTTGAGCGAACTCAGAGCGCTCGCTAAGGAACTGAATAAGGCGGCAAAGGGCTTGAACAAGGGGCGCAGCAGCAACCCCAAGGAAGTGTCGGTGATCCTCGGGAATGTGGATCGCATGACCGCCGAGGCGGCGACCAAGTCGCTGATCGAGGCGGAGATCGCCAAGCAAACCGTTAGCGATACCTTGAGCAGCCTGGGGCGTAACTGGAGTCGCAAGGAGATCGAAACTTCGCTCAAGGCCGTGAGCGGACATTTGACGAATATCATTGTGGCGCAGGAGTTTCAGGACTTGGCCGGTCAGGCGTTGCGTCAGGCGATGAAGGCCTTGGTCGGTGCGATTTTTGTCGCGGAAGGCGGCGGGGTGACTGAGGAAAGTCGCTTGTCGCAAATCGAAGTGGACGAGTTGTTGAAATCGCTTTTGTCTTGACGATATTGCGCGTGCGTTGCCATAGCGTCAACGCGCGCGCAGGGAGTCGCGTTAAGCGCCTAGCACCGACGGCGGTGCGGTCGATCGAGTCGGTTCTCAGTTTGGAGTAAATCCGGTAAAATCGCCGCGATGCCGGGCTGGTCTCGGTGTTTATGTTGTGTGTGCTGGATGGTGTCGTTCGATGTCGTCAAGCTTCGGGTCCATCGAGTTCATCGGGATTGCGACTCTTGCGCACAGCTTTCAACTTTACTCATTTATAACGAAGGATTCGATATGAAATCAGTTGTCATCTCCGCGCTATTGGTTGCCGGCGTTGCAGTCTCCGCTCCCGCTTTCGCCAATTTGGATCTGGCTAAGGCCAAGGGTTGCATGGCGTGTCATGCCGTCGATAAGAAAGTGGTTGGCCCGTCGTATCAAGACGTCGCCAAGAAGTATAAAGCTGCGGACGAAGCGGCCTTGGTGAAGAAGGTTAAGGAAGGTGGCAAGGGCGTTTGGGGCGAGATTCCCATGACGCCGAATGCCGCGGTGAGCGATGCCGATCTCCATACTTTGGTTAAGTGGATTCTTGCCGGCGCCAAATGACCGAAGTCAAGTGATCGAAGTCAAGTGATCGAAGTCAAGTGATCGAGGTTGTGCAATAGAGCATTCGGGGTTATCGAACCGTTTTGCTCCGAGCCGAAAAGCCAGCCCTGGGCTGGCTTTTTTGTTTGCGGATGTTTCGTTGCGGCTGCCGCAGCCTATTTGAAAGACGCGCGAAAGAAGCGCGGGTGAAGCGAAAGCGCGAATTCATTGTATTTGCAGCCGTTATCGAACGTTGACAGAGACGACTCTCGTTTGTCAAAATCCGCTCCGCAGTGAGCAGGTCTGCTCGGATTGCTTTTTTATTTTTTCTTAAACTCTACTACGGAGTACTCAATGAAATTTCCAATGAAGGCTGTTTCGCTTTCCGTCATCTGCGCGCTGGCTCTGTTTGGCTGCGCCAAGGAAGAACCTCCCCCCCCTCCGCCTCCCGCGCCCGCGCCTCCTCCCCCGCCGCCGCCGACGGTGATCAAGATCGGCCACGTTGCGCCGCTGACCGGCAGCATTGCGCATCTGGGCAAGGATAACGAGAACGGCGCTCGCTTGGCGATCGACGAAGCCAATGCCGCCGATCTGACGATCGCCGGGAAAAAGGTTAAGTTCGAACTGGTCGCCGAAGACGATCAGGCCGACCCCATGGTGGGCAATACCGTGGCGCAGAAGCTGGTCGACGCCAAAGTGGCGGGTGTGGTCGGTCACTTGAATTCGGGAACGACGATTCCGGCTTCGGCGATTTACAACCAAGCCGGCTTGCCGATGGTTTCAGGTTCGGCGACCAATCCGGCTTACACCGAGCAGGGCTTCAAGGGCGTGTTCCGCGTCGTCGGACGTGACGACCAGCAAGGCCCTGCCATCGCCAATTACTTGGTCAATAACAACAAGCCCAAAGTCGTCGCGGTGATCGACGACGCGACCGCCTATGGCGAAGGTCTGGCGAATGAAGTCGAAAAAACCCTCAAGGCTGCCGGGGTCAAAGTGTTGCCGCGCGAGAAGGGTACCGACAAGACCGTCGACTGGAAAGCTGTGCTGACCAAGATCAAAGGTAAGAGACCGGACGCCGTGTTCTACGGCGGCATGGACGCCACGGGCGGCCCGTTGTTGAAGCAAGCGCGCGAACTGAAGATCGCTTCGGTATTTGCGTTTGGCGACGGCTCGTGTACCGACAAGATGGCCGAGTTAGCCGGTCCCGCTGCCGAAGGTCTGCTGTGTTCGCAAGCCGGTATTCCGATTCAGGCCGCAGGCAAGAAGTTCCTGGAGGCTTACAAAGCCAAGTTCTCGGTGGATCCCATCCTGTACTCGCCGTTTACGTATGACTCGACTAGCCTATTGATCGCCGCGATGAAGAAGGCCGATTCGTTCGAGCCGGCGAAGTATCTGCCGGCTTTGGCGGCGACCGACTACACCGGCGCTAGCGGCACTATCCAATTCGACGAGAAAGGCGACCGTAAGGACGCCGAGATGACGATCTTTACCTTGAAAGAAGGCAAGATCGCACCTGTCGCCATCATCAAAACCGGTAAGGCGATGACCTTGGATGAGTATGTCGCTGCGACGACCGTTACGCCTGCCGCCGCTGCTCCTGCGGCGGCTGCGGCAACACCAGGCGCCGCGCCAGCCCCTGCCGCTGCACCGGCTGGCGCCCCTGCCGCTCCAGTCGCTGCTCCTGCCCCAGGCGCCGCGCCGGCTCCAGCCGTAGCCCCTGCTAAGCCGTAGCTCAGGTAGCGGTAAGCAAGTAAGCAGGCATCGTTTGGCCTGATTCGCCGGGGAAGTCGTCGCAGGATGCTTCCCCGGTTTTCATCTGAATTCCGGTTTTCCTCGCGCATGGATACCCTGCTACAGCAACTCATCAATGGCTTGACGACCGGTAGCGTGTATGCGGTGGTGGCCTTGGGCTACACCATGGTCTATGGCGTGATTCAACTCATCAACTTTGCGCATGGCGAAGTGGTGATGGTCGGCGCCATGGTGGCGTTTTCCGCGATCGTGGCCTTAGTCGGCAGCGGTCTGCCCGCGCCGCTGATCGTTTTATCGGGCGTACTGGCCGCTGTGCCGGTTTGCATGCTGACCGGCTATTTGCTGGAGCGTGTGGCCTATCGGCCTTTGCGGCATGCGCCGCGATTGGCGCCGTTGATTACGGCCATCGGCATGTCGATTATTTTGCAGCATCTGGCCTTGCTGGTATGGGGGCGCAATCCGCTCGCGTTTCCCCAGATCATCGACAATCCGATTATAAGCATCGGCGGAGCGGCGATCGGCGGCTTGCAGATCGGCATAATTCTACTTTCGTTCGTAATGATGGCCGGATTGAGTTGGGTGGTTTACCGCACGCGCTTCGGTATCGCGATTCGCGCCACGGCGGAGAATGTGCATGTCGCCGCCTTGATGGGAGTGAATGCGGATCGAGTGATCGCTGCGACTTTCGTTATCGGCGCCGCGCTGGGCGCCGTTGCGGGCGTTATGTATGGCGCCTATTATGGAATCATTCATTACACCATGGGGTTTACACTCGGCCTCAAAGCCTTTTCGGCGGCGGTGCTGGGCGGCATCGGCAATCTCGCCGGTGCGGTGGTCGGCGGCTTATTGCTAGGCCTCGTCGAGGCGCTGGCGACGGGTTATATCGGCGATCTCACGGATTTATGTCATTGGGACTGGAGTCGCGAGCTGTTGGGCGCACGCTGCGCCGATGGAGCGAATTTCGTGTTGATGGGCAGCAACTACCAGGACGTATTCGCCTTTTTGATGTTGATTCTGGTGCTGGTGTTGCGTCCCTCGGGCTTGCTCGGCGAGCGCGTGGCGGAGCGTGCGTAATGGCCGTTACCGAAACGCGCTATCGAGTCGGATTGGCGCTGACGGCGCTGGCTTTGTTGGCCTTGCCGTTCGTGTTGACCATGGTCGGCACCGCTTGGGTGCGCATCGCCAATTTTGCGATTTTATTTACCCTGCTGTCGCTCGGTCTAAACATCGTTGTGGGATTTGCGGGTTTGCTGGATCTCGGTTATGTCGCTTTTTTTGCGGTCGGCGCCTATATCTATGCATTGCTGGCGTCGCCGCATCTGGGTTTGCATCTGCCGTTTTGGTTGATTTTGCCGTTGGGCGCCGTGGTCGCCTGTACGGCAGGGGTGATACTCGGCGCGCCGACGTTGCGGCTGCGCGGCGATTATCTGGCGATCGTCACCTTGGGCTTCGGCGAGATCGTCAGGATCTTGATGAACAATCTGTCGACGCCCGTGAATATCACCAATGGCCCGAAAGGCATCGCGCGCATCGATCCATTGATGCTGGGAAATATCAGCTTTGCAAAGACCGATGCGTTTGCCGGTCTGAATTTCACCGGGCCGGTGAAATACTACTTTTTACTGCTGGCGATACTCTTGGTCGTGATTCAAATCAATCGCCGTTTGCAGAATTCGCGCATCGGGCGCGCCTGGGTGGCGATACGCGAAGACGAACTCGCCGCCAAGGCCAGCGGCATCGATACGCGCAACGTCAAACTGCTTGCTTTCGCCATGGGCGCGTCGTTCGGCGGCATTGCCGGCGGTTTGTTTGCGGCGATCCAGGGATTCGTCAGTCCCGAAAGTTTCGTGCTCGACGAGTCGATTATGATTCTTGCGATGGTGGTGTTGGGCGGCATGGGCAATATCTGGGGTGTGATCGCCGGTGCGATGTTGTTGTCGTTCGTGCCGGAATTGCTGCGCTACACCGCCGAACCGGCGCAAATGGCGCTATTCGGTCGCTTGCTGATCGATCCGGAAGTCTTGCGCATGCTGGTATTCGGCTTGGCCTTGGTGCTGACGGTGCGCTATCGCCCTGCAGGCCTGTGGCCCGAATCGCGCCATCGGCAAGAATGGGCGGAACGGAGTTGAATAGGGCGCAACCCTTGCTGGCCGTGCGCGCCATCGCCAAGCGATTCGGCGGCGTTCAGGCGCTCAAGGATGTTTCGCTGACGATACGCGCCGGTGAAATCTACGGCCTGATCGGCCCGAACGGCGCAGGCAAGACCACTTTATTCAATGTGCTGACCGGACTCTATGCGCGCGATGCGGGCGAGATTCTGCTCGCGGGCAAGGCGCTCGCTTTGGATAATCCGCATAGCGTGGTCGCGGCGGGGATTGCGCGCACCTTTCAGAATATTCGCCTATTCGGCAATATGAGCTCGCTCGAAAATGTCATGGTCGGGCGGCATGTGCGCAGTCGTTGCGGCGTATTTTCGGCGATGTTGCGCACGCGCGCCGAACGGCGCGAGGAGGCGGCGATCCGGCGGCGCGCCGAGGAGCTATTGCATTATGTCGGCATCGAGCATCGCGCGGGCGATCTGGCCAAGCATCTATCCTATGGCGATCAGCGTCGCCTCGAAATCGCGCGCGCCTTGGCGACCGAGCCGAAGTTGCTGGCGCTCGACGAACCCGCCGCGGGTATGAACGCCACCGAAACCCAGGGCTTACGCGCGCTGATTGCGGGTTTGCGCGCCGACGGGCTGACGGTGTTGCTGATCGAGCATGACATCAAATTGGTGATGGGCTTGTGCGATCGCGTGGCGGTGCTGGATTACGGCGAGAAGATCGCCGAAGACGTGCCGGACACGGTGCGTAAGAACCCGAAAGTCATCGAAGCGTATCTGGGGATGGCGGCGCATGAGTGACGGCGTCGAAAGAGCGGTGGAGCGTCACCCGCTGTTGAGCGTAACGCAATTGCAGGTTGCGTATGGCGGCATCGTCGCCGTCAAAGGCGTTTCGCTGGCGGTGGAACAAGGCGAAATGGTGTGCCTGATCGGCGCCAACGGCGCCGGTAAAACCTCGACCCTGAAAGCCTTGGCGCGCTTGATTCCCTCGCGCGGCGAGATCCATTATCTCGCGCATCGCATCGATGCGCTGCCGGCGTATGCGCTGATCGAGCGCGGTTTGGCTTTGGTGCCCGAGGGGCGCGGGATTTTTGCACGGCTGACGGTGTTGGAAAACCTCAAGATGGGCGCCTACCACCGTCAAGGGCGCGAGGTGGCCGACGATCTGGAGCGCATGTTGCAGCAATGGCCGCGTCTGAAAGAACGCGCGCGCCAGGTGGCCGGCACGCTGTCGGGCGGCGAACAGCAGATGCTGGCGATCGCGCGCGCCTTGATGGGGCGACCGCGCCTGTTGCTGCTCGACGAGCCGTCGATGGGCTTGGCGCCGTTGATGGTCGAAAAGATATTCCAAGTGCTGCACGATATCGCCGCGCAAGGCGTGACGCTGCTGTTGGTCGAACAAAACGCGCGTCTGGCCTTGGAAACCTGCGCGCGCGGCTATGTAATGGAGAGCGGCCAGATTACCTTGGCCGACACGGCGGCGGCCTTACTGGCCGACGATAGGGTGCGCGAGGCGTATTTGGGCGGATGATGTTGTCTATCCGTCTCGCCAGCGCCGACTTTTAAAGCGGTATTTTTCGATGCGCGTTGCGGCGCAGGAGCTGACCAACCATGAAATCGATCACGACCGAACTGACGCAAATTCTCGCCACGATACAGCGGCCCGGCGATTTCTATGCCCATGGCGCGGTTGAAATTTTTACCCCGCATTTGGCGGTCGAGGGCGTCGGCGCCATCGCCTTGCCGTTGCTCAAGCAGCAGGCCGAGCAATTGGTGGCGAATGCCGAACGTGCGCCGTATGGACGCGGCGAGGAAACGCGTATCGACACCGAGGTGAGGCGCACCTGGTTGCTATTTCACGCAACGTGACCGCCCATTTCACGAAGCGTGACCGAGTAGGCGAATGCTGCATGGATTGGTTCCAATATTACATCAGTTGGTTACACTTTGGTTAAAAGAATGGCTTCGCCGTGGTAAAACGGTGATCGT
>DATETD010000511.1:0-4859 GCA_035283885.1 Rhodocyclaceae bacterium | reverse complement strand
TGCTATCCATATCGACGCGGGCCAATTGCACTTTGACCCGATCCGACAGGCGGAAACGCCGTCCGGTGCGCTCGCCGACCATCGCGTGCGCGGTTTCGTCGTAATGGAAATAATCCTGTCCTAAGTCGGAGACATGCACCAGGCCTTCGACGAACACGCTGTCGAGCGCAACGAAGATGCCGAACGGCACCACCGAGGAAATACTGCCTTCGAAGATCTCGCCGACGCGGTCGCGCATGTAGAAGCACTTCAACCAGGCCTCGACATCGCGCGTCGCGTCGTCGGCGCGACGCTCGGTCATCGAGCAATGCAGACCGATTTCCTCCCAACTGCCCATGGTCTTACCCGCTTCTTCTTGCGCTTCCGCCGCCATCGGTCGATCGGGTTCGTAGCGCCGTCCCGCCAGCGCCGACTTTATCGCTCGATGCACCAGCAAATCGGGATAACGCCGTATCGGCGAGGTGAAATGGGTGTAACTCTCGTAGGCCAAACCAAAATGGCCGACATTGTCCGGGCTGTACATCGCCTGGCGCAAGGAGCGCAGCATCACGGTTTGCAATAGATGACGATCGGGCCGCGGGCCGATGCATTCCAGCAGTTTGGCGTAATCCTTGGCGCATGGCTTATCGCCGCCGCCGAGCTGAAAACCGAAGGTGCCGATAAAGTCGCGCAGCTTCTTCAAGCGCTCGGGCGACGGCCCTTGATGCACGCGGTACAACACCGGATGCTCTTTTTCGCGCAGAAACTCCGATGCGCACACATTCGCCGCCAGCATACATTCCTCGATCAAGCGATGCGCATCGTTGCGCTCGTAAGGTTCGATGGCGCTGATCTTGCCGTTATCGTCGAACAGCATCCGCGTCTCCACCGTCTCGAAATCGATCGCGCCACGTTTTTCGCGCTGTTTAAGCAACTGACGGAACAAACGATCCAGATTCTCGAGCGAAGGCAACACCGCGGCGACGCGTTCGCGCGCCGCCGCATCCTGCTCATAGAGCGCCGCCGCCACCTCGGTATAGGTCAGGCGTGCATGCGAGAACATCACCGCCGGATAAAAGCGGTAGCGCCCGATGACGCCGGTCGCACTAATGTCCATGTCGCACGCCATGCACAAGCGCTCGACTTGAGGATTCAGCGAACAGAGTCCGTTCGACAATTTCTCGGGCAGCATCGGAATCACGCGGCGCGGGAAATACACCGAATTGCCGCGCTCGTACGCATCGCCGTCGAGCGCGCTGCCGGCCTTGACATAATGCGAGACATCCGCAATCGCCACCACCAGCCGGAAGCCCTTGCCTTGACGTTCGCAAAACACCGCATCGTCGAAATCCTTGGCGGTTTCGCCGTCGATGGTGACCAAGGGCAGGCTGCGCAGATCTTCGCGCCCTTTCCAATCGGATTTGCGCACCTCGGTCGGCAAACGCCGCGTCTGCGCTGCCGCCTTGGCGGAAAATTCGAACGGCAACTCGTGCTTACGCAAGGCGATTTCGATCTCCATGCCGGAATCGGCATAGTTGCCCAAGATTTCGACCAAGCGCCCGACCGGCTGGCTATGCTTATTCGGTTGCTCGATCAACTCTATCGTCACCACCTGACCGGACTGAGGCCACGGCGTCTTGCGCGAAATTTTTTCGGGCGGGGCCAGCAGAATATCCTGACTGATGCGCTTGTTCTCGGCAACGACGAACCAGATGCCATGCTCGTTGAATGCGCGCCCGACCAACTGGCGATTGGCTCGCTCGGTGACTTCGACGATCTTGCCTTCGGGCCGTCCCTTACGATCCACGCCGATTTGGCGTGCGATCGCGCGGTCGCCATGCAGCACCTTGCTCATTTCCTTGGCCGCCAGGAAAAGATCGGCGCCGCCCTTCTCGGGCACTAGAAAGCCATAACCGTCCGGATGCCCTTCGATTCGGCCATGAATTAAATCCGCCTTATCGGGAATCAACCAATCGCCGCGCCGGTTCTGCATCAATTGCGCATCGCGCGCCATCGCTCCGAGCCGACGCTGAAAAAACGGCAGCTCGGCAGGCTGGATATCCAGCAATTCGACCAAACGCTGAAACTCCAGCGGCGCGCCTTGCGCGCTCAGCACCTGCAAAATGTACTCGCGGCTCGGTAAAGGTTGATCGTAATTCGCCGACTCGCGTGCGAATTCGGGGTCGGCGCGACGTATTTTGGAAATCTTGCTGATCTTACTCGGCATGTTTGACAATCTCTTTTTTTTCGTTAGAATGCGCAGCTTGTTTCGCGCCGGCCCAGGTGGCGGAATTGGTAGACGCACTAGTTTCAGGTACTAGCGGGTAACACCGTGGGGGTTCGAGTCCCTTCCTGGGCACCAACGAAGCAACGATGGCAGCAATAAGGCACACGTCATAATTTGCGTCATTAAAGCCAGCCCTCAGGTTGGCTTTTTTGTTGCCTTTTTTGCCTTGTGCTACTGCCGGTCGCGCAACGCGCTGCATAGCCGGTCCATTCTAATCGACAAGTCGCTATGCAACGTATCGGCGAAAAATAAAAGGCCGGCCTGCAATCGGTCGGCGGCGAATCGGGTTCTTGCGCTACAATCGAGCGGTGCGCCCGACTTGGCCGGGGTGGTGAAATCGGTAAACACAGCAGACTTAAAATCTGCCGACTAACAAGTCTTGCGGGTTCAAGTCCCGCCCTCGGCACCAAAAAATCAAAGAGTTACGCAGAAGTCAGTATATCCAATCCTCTTCCATGGCACACCCATGGCACAGTGACAGATAGCAAACCAGAACAATCGAGCACACCCCTACTGCTCGCGATACACCCCAATCCGCAAAAAAGCCCATTCAGCCTCAACCCACCAGATTGATTCGATCTGCGCTTGGAGACCGTTTTTCGATGCTCACTGTGCCAGAAGTGTGCCAAATCTGTCATATTCATCAGATAATTCATTATAAATCAGTAAGTAATGATGAGTTGTCGCCAGATTAGTAATCGGCTGTTGCCTATTTCTCTGTTTTGTTCTATGCTGTCCCCATCTAATCAAGTGAAAAGGGGTTGTCATGGCGACAATCAGAAAGCGTATTTCGCGTAACCGGATTCCCGCCTCAAAATATTTCGTGTTGGCACTATCAAGGCAGCCCGAGCGCCCACCCGGATCGTGATCGCCTCACAGCGCCCCGGCTGACGCGCCGAACGGCCCGAATCGACGCACTCGGTCTGATCGGGCGGCGGTGAGCGCCAGCGGGCAAGGCGGTATCGCCATGCCGGAGATCCACCCGTCCATGTCTCGGCGCTGACCGGACGGCTGCCCACTTCACCGCCGCCACAACCTCGCCCACGGCGACAGGCATCCACCCACCCGGATCGAGATCGCCTCACAGCGCCCCGGCTGACGCGCCGAACGGCCTGAATCGGGGTCGCTTCAGAAAACGGAAAAAAATCGCACGCTAAGCATTTGCCATAACCGTTACGCTATCCGCCATTGGCGTATATAATGCAGAGCATGGAATTCATCGAAACCCAGACATTCACCCGCCTGCTTGCCGCCCTACTGACGGATGATGAGTACGCGAGCCTCCAGAATGTTTTGGTGGAGAACCCGGAACGGGGCGACATCATCAAGGGTGGCGGTGGAATCCGTAAGCTGCGCTTCGCGCTGCCTGGGCGCGGCAAGAGCGGTGGCGTTCGAGTGATTTACTACTGGCTGCGGGACGATGGGCAGATTTACATGCTGTTGATCTATCCGAAGTCGAAGAAGGACGATCTGACCGACCGGGAAACCGCCTTGCTGCGCGAATTTGTGAAGGAGCTATGACGATGGAACAAGAGTTGTTCGATGACCTGGTGCAAAGCCTGAAAGAAGCCAAGGCGATTGCTCACGGGGAAGCGCCGGCCTCGCGCCGGATCAAGGTAACGACGCCGGACGCGAAGGCAGTACGCGAGCAAATCGGGCTGTCGCAAAGCGAATTCGCCCAGTTGATGCAGGTCAGCATCAAGACACTGCAAAACTGGGAGCAGCATCGCCGCAACCCGACCGGCCCCGCTGCCGCCTTGCTCAAGATCGTGCTGACTGCGCCGGAGGTGGCGCTCAAGACGCTGTACGCTGATTCTCGAAACTCTCCGGTCAGCGCCGCTTGAAGCGGGAACGGTTTTCGAGAAGTTCAAAGCCACGCCGGCGCTAAGCTGGCCGATTTCTCGTTAAGGCTTCTCGCAGACCTTCGTTTGCGAGAAGCCTTTTCCTTTATGAGCGCAAGCGCGGCACGCCTTCGCGGCCTACCGATGCCATCGACTTAACGTACTTTATTTTCCGTTTTCTGAGGCACCCCCCGAATCGACGCACCCAGCCTGATCGGGCGGCGGTGAGCGCCGGCGGTCAAGGCGGTATTGCCCTGCCGAATCCGCTCTTCCATACTCGGCGCTGGTGGGACGGCTCACGATTTCACCGCCGCCATGTTCCCGAAAGTAGATTCGGCGACATCCTGAAAGGGGTAATCCTTGTCGTAGGGCTAGCGATGCTGGAGCGGATGAGATTTGAATTCTTATGGTGCCAGGCTAGACACCGCACTGGAAATATGCAAATCGGTGGCGCACTGGTGGCACAGTGAACCGTAAATAATCATAATCACAACAACACGGAAAAATAGGCAACAATATCTTATTGATTTAATTGATTTTTATTGTTGTGAATTATTGTACTTTTCTCGCATTTTCCGACTTAAAATCTGCCGACTAACAAGTCTTGCGGGTTCAAGTCCCGCCCTCGGCACCAAAACAACGATATAAATCAAATTGTTGACGCGCGACGAAAATTGACCAGATAAACGCGGTAGTGCGCGTTGAAAATTGACCAGGGTGATTAACATCCGTGCTCACTTGTTGAGCAGGGA
>DATETD010000510.1:0-7425 GCA_035283885.1 Rhodocyclaceae bacterium | reverse complement strand
CGCTTCGCCCGCCGCCACACTCAACGAAATATCCTGCAAAATCGTCAGTCGTCCGTCGCCGCTGGCGACCGACTTTCCCAAACCCATCGTTTCGATTACGACTTTATCTACCGCCATGTTCAACCCTATCATCGCTCGTCTTTTCCTGTCGATTGTCTCGATCTTCGCTTGGGTCGCCCATGCCGCCCATGCCGCGCCGACGACTTTACTCGTATATGGCGATAGTTTGTCCGCGGGCTACGGCATCGCGCTGAAAGAAAGCTGGCCGACGCTGTTGCAACAGCGTCTAGCCGCGCAACGGCGCAACATCGTCGTCGCCAACGCCAGTATCAGCGGCGAAACCAGCGCCGGCGGCAGAGCGCGCTTCGCTGCCGCGTTGCAGCAATCCCAGCCCAGCCTACTGATTCTGGCGCTCGGCGCCAACGACGGCTTGCGCGGCTTGCCGACCGCCGCGCTGCGCGATAATTTACAGGTCATGATACGCAGCGCCAAACAACGCTCGATCCGCGTGCTGCTGGTGGGCATGCGCCTGCCGCCGAACTATGGCCCCGACTATACCCAGGCGTTTTCCGCCGTCTTCAGCGATCTGGCGCGGCAAGAGAAAGTTCCATTGCTTCCCTTTCTGCTGGAGCCTATCGCCGGCGATTCCAACGCGTTTCAAAGCGACGGTTTGCATCCTACGGCGGCGGTTCAAGGCAAAATCCTCGATCATATCTGGGGAACACTGCAAACTCTACTGCGCTAATCGTCGGCAAACGCCGGCGATACGACGATAAAATCGGCAAGTTAGTCAAATTTTAGGCTTGGGATGCTTGCCGCTACTCACAGCGCCGATTCAATGGACAACGAAGAACTCTCCACCGCCGACAGACTGCTGCAGAAGATCGACGAAAGTCCCGGTTTCGCCACGCTGAATGCTTCCGTCCAAACGCTCGGGCATATCGGCGAGGATGCGGAATGCGATGCCAGAACTATAACTCAAAGCATTTTACGCGATGCGGCGCTGACGGGCAGGCTGCTGCAAGCGGCCAATTCCGGTCGCGGCGCGCACCCGTCCGCGCGCGACGGACGCAATATTTCGACCATAGACCAAGCGTTGGCGATTCTCGGTTTGAATACCGTCAAGTCGATCGCGCTTTCGCTGGAACAGATCGACGCCCTAAACGACCCGCAGCAGCGGCAACTACTGCGCGCCGAAACGATAAGCGCGTATTTCTGCGCCTATCTCGCCGGCGAGCTCACCCGACTCTACGCCCCGCGCATCAACCATCAGGAAGCCCATATCTGCGGCCAATTGCAAAATCTCGGCAGAATCATGTCGATCTATCATCTCTACGACGAGATCGAGCGCAGCCGTCAGTTGCAAATCGAGAACAACATCGCCGAACACGAGGCCACCGTGCGCGCCTTCGGCATCAGCTTCGATGAAATCGGCATCGCCGTCGCCCGCCATTGGCGTCTGCCCGATATTTTGCAGGACAGCATCGCCCCCGACTTCGGCAAAGCGCCGCCGCGCAACGCCATGACGGCGCGCGAGTGGCATCAGTATTGCGCGAGCTTTAGCCGCCGCATCGCCAACGCCTTGTTTCGCTTGCCGGAGAATCGCGAGCAAATCGAGATTACGCGCGAAATCGAGTTCTTTCGCGACGCCTTGCACCTTAAAAACAGCGAAACGCGCGAAACCATTCAGAGCTGCCTGCAAGCTGCCGACGCCGCATTCGCCGCCATCGCCTATCCCTGCACCTTGAGCGCGGCGCGCAAGTTGCTGCGCAAAGCATCGGAACGTGTGCTGGATCGCATTCCGTCACAGGACCGCCTGACTAAGGCGCGCAACCGCATCGGCGGTCGCACGCCGGCGGAGATTATTCAAAGCGTCTTGTTTCTAATTCATCGAAAGTACAATTTCGACCGCACCTTGCTATGCCTTCCAGATAGTTCTTCGGGATTGATGGCGATCGCGGGCGTCGGCGCGAACGCCAACACGATACTGCCGCGCTTCCGTTGCCATGGCTCCAGACCCGATATTTTCCGCGCCTTCATGGCGCGCAAGATCGATGTGTTCGTCGCCGATATCCATGCTCCGGCCTATAGCCGACTGATTCCCGACTGGTATCGCCGCAACATCGACGCCACCTCGTTCGTGTTATTGCCGCTGGTGTTCAACAAGAAACCGATCGGCATGATCTATGCCGACTACGCTACGCGCCACAGCCATGCGCCGCAGCAACTGGCCGAAGGTCAGATGAAGGAGTGGCGCGACCAATTGATCGAAGCGCTACAAAAGGGCGCGCCTAGCGGGCCCGTAACGAATACCGTCGATCAGTCGATTTAGCACCGATCCGGATGGGGCGATTTCTCGCCCCATCGCGACAGCCGTTATGCCGCGCTTACGCTGCGGCTTCGACTTTCTGTCGCAAGCGAATATGCAGTTCGCGCAATTGCTTTTCATCCACAGGCGAAGGCGCATCGGTCAACAGGCATTGCGCGCGTTGCGTCTTCGGAAAGGCGATCACATCGCGAATCGATTCGGCGCCGGTCATCATCGTGACGATGCGATCCAGACCGAAGGCCAGCCCGCCATGCGGCGGCGCACCGTATTTCAGCGCATCCAGCAGGAAGCCGAACTTGGCCTGCTGCTCGTCGGGGCCGATGCCCAAGGCCTGGAACACTTTGGCCTGCACCTCGGCGCGATGGATACGCACCGAGCCGCCGCCCATTTCCCAACCGTTCAGCGCCAAGTCATACGCCTTAGCCAGGCACGCGCCCGGATCGGTCGCCATCAGTTCCTCATGACCGTCCTTGGGGCTGGTGAAGGGATGATGACAGGCCGACCAGCGCTTGTTTTCCTCGTCGTACTCGAACATCGGGAAATCCACCACCCACAGCGGACGCCAGGCATCGCCCGTGACATAGCCTTTTTCATGACCGAGCTTGACGCGCAACGCGCCTAGAGCATCATTGACGATCTTGGTTGTATCCGCGCCGAAGAAAATCAAGTCGCCGGCCTGCGCGCCGGTGCGCGCGATAATCGTCTGCAAAGATTTCTCGTGCAGATTCTTGACGATAGGCGACTGCAAGCCCTTGTCGTTAAGCTGAGTCGCGTCATTGACTTTGATATACGCCAAGCCGCGCGCACCGTAAATCTTGACGAATTCGGTGTAGCCGTCGATTTCGCCGCGCGTCAGTTGCGCGCCGCCCGGTATGCGCAAGGCGGCAACGCGACCGCCGGAGGTCGCCGGCCCGCTGAATACTTTAAACGCCACATCGGCGACGGCGTCGGTGACATCGACCAATTCCAACGTCACGCGCAGATCGGGCTTGTCCGAGCCGAAGCGATTCATCGCCTCGGCATAGGTCATGCGTGGAAACGGGTTCGGCAGTTCGACCGACAAGGCCTGCTGGAACACGTAACGCAGCATCTCTTCCATCAACGCGGTGATCTGCAACTCGGTCATAAACGAAGTTTCGATATCCACCTGGGTGAATTCGGGCTGGCGGTCGGCGCGCAAGTCTTCGTCGCGGAAGCATTTGACGATTTGATAGTAACGGTCGAAGCCGGCGACCATCAGCAGCTGCTTGAACAATTGCGGCGACTGCGGCAACGCGAAAAACTGCCCGGCATGCACGCGCGACGGCACCAGATAATCGCGCGCGCCTTCGGGTGTGGATTTGGTCAGCATCGGCGTTTCGATATCGATAAAGCCGTTGTCGTCGAGGAAACGGCGGAACGCTCTGGTCACCTGATAGCGCAAGATCAAATTCTTTTGCATCTGCGGACGACGCAGATCGACCACGCGATGCGTCAGCCGCACGTTTTCCGAAAGATTGTCTTCGTCGAGTTGGAACGGCGGCGTCACGGCGGCGTTCAATACTTCCAACTCATGACAAAGAATTTCGATCTGACCGGACGACAGATTGGCGTTCTCGGTGCCGGCGGGACGGCGGCGCACCTTGCCGGTCACACGCACTACATACTCGTTACGAATGCCTTCGGCGATGCCGAACATCTCCGGGCGATCGGGATCGCACACCACCTGCGCCATACCCTCGCGATCGCGCAGATCGATGAATATCACCCCGCCGTGATCGCGCCGACGATGGGTCCATCCGCAGAGAGTAACGATTTGATCGACATGACCGGCGTCGACATGGCCGCAATAATGAGTACGCATAGCAGTTCAATAAGTCAAAGTAAGTGGCAATCGAACGGGGTCAACTCGGCAAACTCGGCAAACTCGACGAATATGCTCGCCGCTTGTGCGGCGGCGGCGCGACCACGCCCATGGAAACAATGTATTTCAGCGCATCGTCCACGCTCATATCGAGTTCTATCGCATCTCGACGTCGAACGAAAAAGTAAAAGCCATTGACCGGGCTCGGCGTCGTCGGGATAAAAACCCCGACATATTCGTCTTCCAATCGGTCGGCAACTTCGCGCACCGGCAAGCCCGTCTGAAAGGCGATGGACCAGGCTTCCGGATGCGGATAGGGCACCAGCAACACTTTGCGAAACGCTTCGCCCTTGCCGGAAAACAGCGTGTCGCTGACTTGCTTGACGCTGTAGTAGATCGACTTGACTACCGGAATCCGCGCCAATACGCCTTCCCAGAAATGCACCATCTTCTGGCCGACGATATTGGCCGCGATCACCCCCGTCAGCAACACTACCAGCACAGTCAGCACCGCGCCGAGTCCCGGCACATAGACGCCCAACACATGCTCCGGCTGCAATGCCGTCGGCAGCAGCAACAGCGACTGATCCATCGCCCGCACCACGACCGACAGCACCCACACGGTTATCACCAGAGGCACCCAGATCAGCAATCCGGCGATAAAGTATTTTTTCAAGCGCAATATTCGAAAAGACGTGCAAAAGACATCAGGCGCATGCGCCCGAAGGACAACTGCCTGTGCCGCCCTGACATGGCGGCGGATTGTCGGGCTTGACCTCGCTCGGTCGAGCCGCGCCTCCTTTGAAGTCGGTTGCATACCAACCGCTACCCTTCAAATGGAAACCCGGCGCCGTCAATTGTTTGGCGAAGCTTTCCGCCGCGCACTCGGGACAGCTTGTCAACAGAGGGTCGCTGACCTTCTGCATGACGTCTTTCTCAAAGCCACAATCGGTGCAGCGATAAGCGTAGATCGGCATAAAAACCTCCAGAGTATAAAAGGGGAGGAATTATACCTGCGGATCGACGACGCACGTCGGCGGCAATCGAAAGCCGCTATAGTTCGACAAAAAACAACTTTCCGGCAGCAAACTATCCGTCTCTTTCCCATCGATTTGGCAATGCTTGAGGGGAAGGGTAACCACCGTCTCGCCAGCGCCGACTTTCTTAAGCAAGCTCCGCCTGCAACAGCAAGCCATCCAGCTCCGGCGTCAGCCTCAATTGGCACGCCAAACGACTGTTCTTGCGGCGCTTGGCGCCCACGCTTTTCAATTGCGCCTCTTCGTCCGCGCCGATCGGCGGCAGGCGATGCGCGCTCAACACCTGCACATGGCATGTGCCGCACGAGCAATAGCCGCCGCATGCGCCTTCGATGCCGGGCACGCGGTGGAAGGTCGCCACTTGCATGGCGTTGTTACCGACTTCGTCATCGACGCTCATGCGGCGACCGTCCTTGAGCTGAAAATGCAGCGTCAGCATGGCAGATCGCCATCGCGCAGCAAAAACACCTTGTCGGCGGAACGTCCGCTATCGAGCCAAATCGCGGGTAAATGCGGAAACGCCTCCTCGACTAAAGCGCGGTTATGTCCGACTTCGACGGCGATTACGCCGCCCGGATTAAGATGACGATGCGCTGCGCGCAAAATACGCCGCACCAAATCCAAACCGTCGTCGCCCGCCGCCAAGGCCAAGGCGGGTTCATGACGATACTCTTCGGGCAACTCGGCCATCGCTTGCGTCGTTACATACGGCGGATTGCAGATAATCACGTCGTAACGCTTATCCGGCACGGCGGCGAACAAATCCGATTGCAATAAGCTCACACGATCTTCGAGGCCGTAATCGGCCACATTGCGCTGGGCGACCTCGAGTGCCGCGGCGGACAGATCGATCGCATCGATCTGCGCCTGCGGAAACACCTGCGCCAGCAAAATCGCTAGACAGCCCGAGCCGGTGCACATATCCAGCGCGCTGCCGACCGCATCCGCATCCTCGACCCAAGGCGAAAAGCTGTCCTCCAGCAGTTCGATAAAATACGAGCGCGGCACGATCGTGCGATTATCGACATAAAACTGCAACGGCCCCAGCCAGGCTTCATGCAGCAAATACGCCATCGGCACGCGCTGTTCCACGCGCCGTTCGACCAACTCAAATAACCGGCGGCGCTCGCTCGTCAGCACGCGCGCATCGAGCAAAGGCTCCAAGCGGTCGCGCGGCAACTCCAAGGCCGACAACAGCATCCATACCGCTTCGTCCCAGGCGTTGTAGGTTCCATGACAGAAAAACAATTCGCTTGCATTGAAGCGGCTCACGGTCCAGCGCAGCCAATCGCGCACGGTGATCAGTTCGTCGATAATTTCGTTCATTTCATTCATTTCGCTCATTTCGTCAAGCTATCGAAAGTATGTTCGTAAATTCGCGCCAAAGGCTCCAAGTCGGCCAACGCGACGCATTCGTCGATTTGATGGATGCTGGCATTCACCGGGCCGAACTCGACCAGTTGCGCGCAGATGTCTGCAATAAACCGCCCGTCCGAGGTGCCGCCGCTGGTCGATAGCTCCGCACGCACACCGGTTTCGGCGGCGATCGCGGCGACCAAGGCATCGCACAAATCGCCACGCGGCGTGACGAAGGGTTTGCCGCCCAAAGTCCATTGCAGCATGTAATCCAAGCCATGCCGATCGAGCAGCGCATGCACGCGCGATTGCAGATCCTCGACGCGGCTCGCGGTGGAAAAACGGAAATTGAACAGGATCTCGAAGCTGCCCGGTACGACATTGCCCGCGCCGGTTCCGGCATGCGCGTTCGATATCTGAAAACTCGTCGGCGGAAAATACTCGTTGCCCGTATCCCAGGTCGTCGCCACCAACTCCGCCAGCGCGGGCGCGACGAGATGAATCGGGTTTTTTACGCGATGCGGATAGGCGACATGGCCTTGCACCCCATTGACCACCAAGCGCGCGGATAAGGAGCCGCGCCGCCCGTTTTTCAGCGTGTCTCCCAGGCAACGCTCGCTGGTCGGCTCGCCGACGATGCAATAGTCGATCTTCTCGCCGCGCGCCGCCAAGGCCTCGACCACCTTGACCGTGCCATTGACCGCATCGCCCTCCTCGTCCGAGGTCAACAGCAAGGCCAAAGAGTCGGCGCTGACGGGACGGCGCGCCAACAGACGCTCGATCGCCACGACGCACGCGGCGATCGAGGATTTCATATCCGCCGCCCCGCGTCCGTACAGATAGCCCGCGCGAATCTGCGG
>DATETD010000509.1:0-12646 GCA_035283885.1 Rhodocyclaceae bacterium | reverse complement strand
TGGCGGCGGCGCTCGATATGAAAAAGCGTCTAGCGATGCTGAACCAGCGGCGCGCCAGCTTAGGCGACGAAGCGCTGGCCGCCGGCATCGGCATCGGCACCGGCAAGGTCGTGGCCGGACAGGTCGGCTCCTTGGAGCGTTTTCTCTACACCGTGATTGGCGATGCGGTGAATGTCGCCTCCCGACTCGAAACCTTGACCAAAGACATCGACGGCAATCCGATTATCGTCAATGCGGCCACCTACGAAGGGATTCGCCACCGCAGCGAACTGGCGATCGTCGATCTCGGGCCGCGTAGGGTCAAGGGCCGCAGCGAACCGGTGCATGTGTATGGCGTGCAGAGCGCAGCGTAGTCGGTCGATGATCTAAAGACCTTTTTGTCCACGAAAATCACGAACAAAAACTAATAGGCGACGCCAGAAACCCATTCATCCGTCGGCTGGGAAGCAAAAGGCCGACAGGGCTTTGATTTTTTTCGTGCTTTTCGTGTATTTCGTGGACAACTGCCGCCGCCGCCGATCCGCAAAAGTCGGCGCTGGCGGGACGGAGGCGGGACGTTTTAGCGGCTGAAAAAGGCGATGGCGACATCGCCCGGCGTCAAATTTCGATTGACGTCTCAATAACCGTAACTACGTCAACTCCTTCAATAGCTCCGGATGCTTATCCAGCAGCCGCAACAACAGCACGGTCGATTTATGCGGCTGAGTTTTACCCCGTTCATAATCGGAGAAAGCCGACGCGCCGCCGCCAAACAGCTTGCCGGCATCGGACTGACGTAGGCCGAGCTTCTTGCGCACCGTGCGCACATAGGCGGTTTCTTCTGCATCGACCTTGCGCGCAAAATCCGCTACGGCCTGCGCGTACCGCCCTTGATCCTCCAAATACGCCTCACCGCAATGAGGGCAAAACCACCCTGGAACCCGAGTCACCAGCGTACTGCGTCCGTGGTGCGAAAATTCTAGGTCGCGTGTATCGAAAGTCATCTCCTCGTTGCCACAGGCAACGCACAGCTTTTTAGCCTCCATCTCACCTCTCCTTGAATTGAATGACCACCCGCGTACCTGGCAGCACGGTTACTTTCACGTAGAGCACACCCACTCGCGTTGCAAGGTGATACACGTCTTGCCACACATCATGCCGGGCATGCGTGGTCATGCTTTTGAAAAAGTTACGCCGCTCGATGGACAGCACCAACTGTACCGCTTCGGCAGGCAATAGTCCCAAACGGGCTACGCCGTCTTGCGCGGTCTGCGTAAACGCACTGATGCCGGAGATAGCCACCAAGCGTTTAACCTCGGCTAAGTCGTAATGCGGCTTTTTCTTTTCCATGTCTTATTTTATCGAATGGATAAATTTATGGCGCCAATAGACAAAGAAACTCAGCACGCTGCCGCCGATCCGCAAAAGTCGGCGCTGACGGGACGGAGGCGGGATGTTTTAGCGGCTGAAAAAGGCGATAGCGACATCGCCCAGCGTCGCGCCGGCTAACTCGGCGTAGCCTTTGCCGGCGATGTAACTCGTCAGCGTACCCAGTCCCGCGAGATAGGGCGCATAAAACATCCACTTGTTGTTGGCGTTGTCCCAGCGCCACAGCGTCGTCAGATTGACCGTTCCGGCCAAGGCGGTCGACAACGAACGATTGAATTCCGCCGGGCCGAGATCGTTGCCGGTCGCTACGAGGTTCCAGCCGCTCGCTAGTTTGCCGACGCCGAAGTCGAAGGCCTCGCCGCTTTGCGTCGGCAGTACTTCGCCTGCGCTGCCGGCGACATTGACCCAATAGCCGTCTCCGGGCGCGATCGTCGTCAATACGCCATAGCCTTCTGCGCCGCATAGCTCGCGAGCGTTCCGTCGGCTTCCAATTTCGCGGAATAGAACATCCAGTTGCCGCCGCCGGAAAAAACCTCTTTTGTCCACGAAAAACACGAATAAAAACAAGAGGTGGCGCCGGAAAACCCATTCATCCCCGTCGGGTGAACGCCAAAAGGCCGATAGCATTTGATTCTTTTCGTGCTTTTCGTATCTTTCGTGGACAACTGCTTTTTCTAGGCTCATCGAGCGTTCAATACCCATGCTTCGAACGCCTCGACCGGCAACGGTCGAGTAAAGAAATACCCCTGATAAGCTTCGCAGCCCGAACTGGCCAGGCAATCGCGTTGCGCTGCCGTCTCCACGCCCTCGGCGATCACCCCGAGTCCCAGGTTTTGCGCCAGCGCCACGATGGTGCGGGCGATGGTGGCGTCGTTGGGATCGATCAGCAGATCGCGCACGAAGGACTGGTCGATTTTCAATACGTCCAGCGGCAAGCGTTTCAGATACGACAATGAGGAATAACCGGTGCCGAAGTCGTCGAGTGCGAAGCCTACGCCTTCGGTCTTGAGCGCATGCATTTTCGCGATGATGTCCTCCACCTTGTCGACCAACAGGCTTTCGGTCAATTCCAGCTTCAGGCGTTGCGGGTTGGCCCCGGTGCGAGCGATCGTCGCCACGACCTTGTCGACAAAATCGGGTTCGCGAAATTGATGGGCGCTGACGTTGACGGCGATGGTCAGATGCGCCAGTTTGGGGCGCATCGCCCAGGCGGCCAGTTGGGCGCAGGCGGTTTCCAACACCCATTGTCCCAACGGCAAAATCAGTCGGGTCTCTTCGGCCAGCGGGATAAACTCGGCGGGCGACACCATACCGCGCTGCGGATGCCGCCAGCGCACCAAGGCTTCGGCGCCGGTGACGCGGCCCATGGCGGCGACTTGCCCTTGATAGTGCAGTAGAAATTGCTTGCGGTCGATGGCCGTGCGCAGATCCGTTTCCAGCGCGGCTTGTTTCATCACGACCGCTTCCATGTCGGGATCGAAAAAACGCAGTGCATTGCGGCCCGCCGCCTTGGATTTGTACATGGCGAGATCGGCCTGTTTCATTAGATCGTCGACGCTGGCGAGGCAGCCTCTGAACAGGGCGGCGCCGATACTCGGCGTGTTGCGATACGCTACGCCATTGAGCGCATAGCTTCGATTGAGGGTGGCGAGAATCTTTTCGCCCACGGTTTCGGTCTGGCCGGCGGCGTCGCTCTCAAGGGGGCCGAGGCTGGACAGCATCACCACGAACTCATCCCCGCCGAGCCGCGCCACGGTGTCTTCCGCACGCACGCAGGTGGTCAAGCGTTGCGCCACCTGCTTCAGCAGCAAGTCGCCCATATCGTGGCCGAGCGTATCGTTGAGGGTTTTGAAATTGTCGAGATCGATGAACAACAGCGCGCCGTAATTGCCGTTGCGCACGCCGGCGGTCATCGCCTGCATCAGACGATCCAGCAACAAGGTACGGTTGGGCAAGCCCGTCAACTGGTCGAAAAAGGCCAGTTCCCTGATCTTTTCCTCGGCTTTCTTACGTTCGGTGATGTCGTAATGCGTGCCGATGTAATGGGTTACCACACCCGCATCGTTTTTCACCGCCGAGATGGTGAGCCATTTAGGAAAAATTCCTCCATCCTTACGCTTATCCCAAATTTCGCCCTGCCAGCCGCCGGTGCGACCGATGCTTTCCCACATCTCGCGATAGAACTCCGCATCGTGACGGCCGGATTTGAGTATGCGAGGGTTCTTGCCGACGGCGTCCGCCGCCGTATATCCGGTGGAGGCGACAAAGGCGTTATTGACCCGCAGAATCGTACCCGCCGCGTTGGTCACCACCATGCCCTCCTGCGATTCGAAGGTGGCGGCGGCGATGCGTAGCTGATCTTCGGCGCTTTTCCGTTCCGAGATATCCTGCACGACCGCGACGAAATAATCGATCCGGCCGTTGTCCTTGCGCACACAATGGGCGGCCATAGCGGCATACACCGTCGAGCCGTCCTGGCGGATAAAGCGTTTCTCCATCGAATAGCCCTCGATCTCGCCGCGCACGATGCGCTCGAATTCGGCGTTGTCGGCGGCGATATCGTCGGGGTGCGTCAGATCCACCCAGGTCAGTCGGACGAGATCTTCGCGCGCGTAGCCGAGCATCTCGCACAGCCGCGAATTGACTTCGATCCAGCCTTTCTCCAGCGAGGTGATCGCCAGGCCGACCAAAGGGAGATTGAAGTAGCTGCGGAAGCGCTGTTCGTTGGCGAGGATTTCTCGCTCGGCTAGTTCGTGTTCGCGCTGGCGGCGTTGGGCGATAAAACCGAGCCGTATCAGGATGACGGACACCAGTAGGAAAACGCTCAGGCGGATGACGGCATGGCGTCGCCATGGCGTCAGGACATCGTCGAACAGGCGCGAAGCGCCGATACTGATTCCCGTGGCGCCGACCCTGGCGATCGCGTAGATGCGTTTGTGTCCGTCCGCCACCGAGACGCCGATATGCCGCGTTATCGGCTGCTTGGCGGCGATGTGCGCTTTGAATATGCCGCTTGTCGCCACATTGACGTTCTTGAATTTTTCGGGATTGGGAGCGCGGTAGATCAGGTCGCCATGATGGTTGAACAATGTGGCGACCGTCCCATTCCCCTGCGGCAGCACCTGGTGCAGCACCGTCTCGAAATATTTCGGATCGATGCCGGCAACGACCATACCCTGAAACTTTTGCGTGTCGTCGCGTAGCGCAATCGAAAAAGCGATGCCGATATCGTTGCCTGTCGCCGTCTTGAAGGTGCGCGAAACATAGAAATTGGGCGTCAGCACTTGGCCGAGATGCGCGACGAAGTAGTCGCGTTTCGACGAATCGAATCCTTTCAATTTCGGCGTCGCCGTGAGTTCGACCCGCCCCTGGGCGTCGATGACCACCAGCGAGCGGATTTCCGGAAACTGTTTCTTGCGCTCGGCCAGAACCTCGTCGTAGGCTTGGCGTTGTGCGGGCGGCAGCGATCGTTGTTCGTGCGCAATGTTATTCAGGAACTGATCCAGATTGCGCAACAGCCCGGAGACTTGGGCCTCGCCGATACGGGCGTTGGATTCGAGAGCGTGAAATTCGCTCTCGATCGCCAATCGGTATTCGTCGTAGGCAAACCAACTCAGCGTCGCCGCAAACGCCAGCACCGCGAGCACGGGCAGCGTCCAAATCGAAGCCGAGGGGCCTGAGTGGGCGGGTGAAGCGCTACGCGAAGTCGGAGCAGTTGTCATGTAATGAATGGCGGGGGTGGGTGGCGGTAGCGCCGATCATACCCACTGCGATTGCTGGTACCTCGATTGCTGGTACCTCGACCGGCGAGCCATGGCGTAGCGCCTGCGCGCCACTATAGCGCAGCGACGGCGCTTGCGGCAATGAAGGCGCCGAGGTCTGACGACCCATGTGCTACTATCGGCCACTTTGATTGCTATGGATGTCGGGACATGCGACGAGTCTTCACCCCACTGACATCGTATTGGCACATTGCCCAAAATCAGAACCCACACGGTACCGCCATGGACAAGACAAAGCCATTCACTGCGTGCTTCAGTCTGACGGATCGGGTAATTTCTCCCCCCCACACACTTTCTCCCTGAATTTCTTCGCGTCGCCGTCCTTGCCTGCGGACTGAGCGCCGCCGTTTCGCCGGCCCTGGCCCAGCCCGACGCCGGCACGCTGCTCCAGCAGCACGAACGCCAACAACGCCGTCTGCCCGACCGCCTGCCTGAAACCGATGGCGCGCCTGTTCGTCCGGCGCTCAAGGACACCGGTGGCGCACGGGTGCTCGTCAAGTCGGTGCGCTTCACCGGCGCCGCCGGTCTGGCGAGCGAAGCGGAGCTGCAAGCCGTGGTCGCCGACGCTATCGGCAAGGAGCGCGACTTCGCCGGGCTGGAAGCCCTCGTCCGCCGCGTCACCGGTTACCTGCGCGGCCGCGGCTGGTTCCTCGCCGAAGCCTACCTGCCGCGTCAGGACATTACCGACGGTCACATCGAGATTGTCGTGCGCGCCGGCCGCTGCCCCCGAGGGGGTGCCGGCCAGCGCCTCGATCAGACCCCGGCTCAACACCTCAGCCAGTTGTCAAGAAGACAACAAACAGACAACAAACCGACGTTTTGCCGAACCACCATCGATCAATCCGGCAGTTCGTCGCCCGCCTCCGGCGGAACGTCCGGGCTGGCCGCCAGCCAGGCATCGAAGCCCGCTGGGCTGCCGCGGGCTTGTCGCTCGCGGAAATAGGCTTCCGTTTTCATGGCCGACACCTTTTCGGCAATCGCGGTCACGAAAAACTGGTTCATCGATACGCCGTCTTCCCCCGCCACCTTGCGGACATAGGCAAACAGCGACTCGGGGATGCGCAAGGCATAGTTGGACATCAGGAGTCCTCCTTCTTCAGGCGTTGCAGGAATGCCGCCGGCGTCAGCACCGGCAGGGCAAAGCGGCTGGCGGCCGAAAAATCCGCGACATTGAATGTGACCAAGGCGTCGGCGCGGCCGTTCAACGCCGTTTCCAGCACCATTTCGTCGGCCGGATCGCGCAGTTGCGGGCGCCAGAGATAGAACAAATGCACCGGCTCCGCATCCACGGACAGGGCGTCGAGGAAGGCATCCACCATCGCCTCGCTGCGACCGCCCGGCGCACGATGTTCCGGCCGCTTCAGCACCGCCTCGTATTCGACGAACAAGGGCACGGAAGCCAGCATCCGGAAGCGACTGGCACGCAACGCCGCCAGCACGGCGAAAGCCGAACCGTTGCGGCTGCGCCCTGCCGCCACCAGCACGTTGGTATCCAGCACGACTCGCATCATCATATCGCGGATGATATCGTAAAATTTTGGAGATAGTCAAGCCATGAACAAAACCTACCGCCTGATCTGGAACGAGACCCTCAACACCTGGGTCGCCGTCGCCGAAACCGTCCGATCACGCGGCAAGCGCTCCTCCGGTACGCTGCTGCTCGCCGCTGCGCTGTCTGCCGCCGCGCTCTCCGCCGTCCTGCCGGCGCCGACTTTTGCCGCGCCGCCGGCGGCTAACCAGTTGCCCATGGGCGGGCAGATCGTCGGCGGTTCCGGGGCGATCGCGCAGACCAGCCAGCGCATGATCGCCAACTGGCAGAGCTTCGATACCGGCAGCCAGGCCAGCGTGCGCTTCAACCAGCCCTCGGCCACCAGCGTCGCGCTCAATCGCGTGCTCAACCAGAACCCGACGCAGATCCTCGGCCGGCTGTCGGCCAACGGCCACGTCATGCTGGTCAACCCCGCCGGCATCGTCTTCGACATCGGCAGCCAGGTGGATGTCGGCGCGCTCACCGCCTCGACGCTGGCCATTTCCGACGCCAGCTTCATGGCCGGGCGCTACCAGTTCGCCCGCGAGGCCGGGGCGCTCGCCGGCAGCATCAATAACCAGGGCCGCATCGTCACGCCCGACGGCGGCGTCGTGGCGCTGATCGCGCCGGTGGTGCAGAACGAAGGCAGCATCGAGACGCCCAAGGGCTCGACGCTGCTCGCCGCCGGCGCGCTGATCGACAACAGCGGCAGCAGGTAATGAATGGCGGGGGTGGGTGGCGGTAGCGCCGATCATACCCACTGCGATTGCTGGTACCTCGACCGGCGAGCCATGGCGTAGCGCCTGCGCGCCACTATAACGCAGCGACGGCGCTTGCGGCAATGAAGGCGCCGATTGGCGCGAATCCGGGCCGGCGATTGGCGCGAGGCGGCTATCCGTCCCGCCAGAACCGACTTTTGCGAGTGGGCCGCTTTTCGCGCTGCTTGCCGTGTTTGTATTCGACCGGGTTCCTTGGACGTCACGTTATTTTGCGTGCGGCAAGCGACGCCGGCGCAAGGTTTCGCGACCAATGACCGCTAAATGTTCTGTGGGCGCTTGCGCCAGCGCCCGTCTTGCTGCGGCGAGAACTTCCGTCGCGACGATGGGATGGATGCGGAGATACAGGATGGCCGACGGCACCGCCGCCGCGTGGAAGAAGACGAGATCGCCGAAGTCGGCGTCGAAAGTCAGCAGCCAGCGTTCCGTCTCGTGCGCCAGTCGTAGCACCGCTCTGTCGTAGCCTTCCGCCGCGAGCGCGTCGATGACCGATCCGGGAAAGTTTTTGTCGGCCAGTAGGCGCTTCACCGCACCGTCGCTACCGGATTCGCCGCCTCGGCGACAAGGACCGAGTTCATGATAAAAGTATCGTCTTTGATGCAGTCATGCACGAAGGCGAACACCGCTTGCAAGTCCTCGGCTTTGAGATGGGGATAGCTTTCGAGTACTTGCGCTTCGGTCCAGCCTGACGCAAACAATTGCATGACGAAATCGACGCCGATGCGCGTGCCTTTGATGCGCGATTTGGAGGCAGAGATTCAGGCCGATGACGGCGTGTTCCAGCCAATGCCGCGTCGCGGCGACGATGCTGTCGGAAGTCATAATGGGAGTCTCGAAAGTCGGCGCTGGCGCGACGGATGCGGATGGACTAAAAAAGCCGTGGTCCACGAAATACACGAAAAGCACGAAAATAATCGAAGATAGGCTTGCCTTGTGGCTTTCACCGGATGGCTGAATGAGTTTTTAGTGCAACTTATTGTTTTTGTTCGTGTGTTTCGTGCTTTTCGTGGATAGAATAGGTTTTTGGGATGAACCTTAGGTGCGATACAGGCGGCGGCGCTCTTCGTCGTGCAGCGCCGCGTTGACTTCGTCGAGCACTGCGCCGACGTCGGCGATGCGATCGTCGACGACGATGCGTCCGGTCAATTCGCTCTCGGGCGTCAGGCGTCCGGCTTGGTAGAGCCGCCAAATTTCTTTGCCATAGTCGCTGCCGATCAGTTGCGGCGCGAAGCGCCCGAAGTAGCTCGCCAAATTGGCAACGTCGCGCTCCAGCATCGCGCTGGCGTTGCTATTGCCGGCGGCATCGACCGCTTGCGGCAGGTCGATAATCGTCGGGCCGTCGGCGCCGACTAGGATATTGTATTCGGATAAGTCGCCGTGGATAACTCCGGCGCACAGCATGCGCACCGTTTGATTGAGCAGATCGGCATGGAAGTTCAGCGCCTGCGCCGTCGATAGTTCGACATCGTTGAGTCGCGGCGCGGGGTGGCCGTCGGCGTCGCTCACCAAATCCATCAGCAATACGCCTTCATGACAGATATGCGGTTGCGGCACGCGCACTCCGGCGGCGGCGAGGCGGTACAGGGCGTCGACCTCGGCGCTTTGCCAGGCTTCCTCCTGCATTTCGCGGCCATAGCGCGTCCCTTTCGCCATAGCGCGCGCCTGGCGGCTGTTCTTGACTTTGCGGCTTTCCTGGTATGACACGTTATTGCGGAAGCTGCGCTGCTTGGCGTCTTTGTAGACCTTGGCGCAACGGATATTCTCGCCGCAGCGCACCAGATACACGGTCGCTTCTTTGCCGCTCATCAATTGACGCAGGACTTCGTCGACCAAGCCTTCGTCGACCAGCGCTTGAATTCTCTTCGGGGTTTTCATCGGCTAGCTGGACGTGTCTTGCAGTAAATGCACTCTGACTTTTTTCCCCTTGAGCGTGCCCGCCGACAGCTTGCGCTGCGCTTCGCGCGCGATGCGGCGGTCGACGGCGACATAGGTGGTGAAGTCGGTGACGTCGATCTTGCCGATTTGCTCTTTGACGAAGCCGGCGGCGCCGGTCAAGGCGCCCAGCACATCGCCGGGGCGGATTTTTTCTTTGCGGCCGCCGAGAATCTGCAAGGTCGCCATCGGCGGTTGCCAGGCGGCGGCGGCGTCGCCGTGCAGTTCGTCCAGCAAATGCCATTCGATTTCGAAGTCGTGCGCTGCGGCGATGGCGTCGATGCGCGCTACTTGATTGGGGCCGACCAGGCTGAACGCCCAGCCGTCTTGGTCGACGCGTCCGGTGCGCCCGATGCGATGCAGATGGATTTCGGCGTCGGGCGTGACATCGACATTGATCACCGCTTCGAGTCGGTCGATGTCGAGGCCGCGTGCGGCGACGTCGGTGGCGACCAGCACCGAGCAACTGCGGTTGGCGAATTGGATCAGCACTTGGTCGCGTTCGCGCTGTTCGAGTTCGCCATGCAAGGCCAGGGCGACGAAGCCTTGGTCGCGCAAGACTTGCAGTAGATCGCGGCACTGCTGGCGCGTATTGCAAAATGCCAAGGTACTGATGGGTCGATAATGCCTGAGCAATACGCCGACGGCGGCCAGGCGTTGCTCGTTGTCGACTTTGTAGAAGCGCTGGCGAATTTTCGCATCGTCGTGCCGCTCGGTCAGCGTGATCCGGTGCGCTTGGCGCAGGAAGCGTCGGCTCAGTTCGGCGATTCCTTCGGGATAGGTGGCCGAGAACAACAGCGTTTGCCGTAGCGCCGGGCAGGCCTCGGCGACGACGACGATGTCGTCGAAAAATCCCATATCGAGCATGCGGTCGGCTTCGTCGAGCACCAAGGTATCGAGCGCGCCGAGATCGAGCGTGCGGCGTTGCAGGTGATCCATGATGCGGCCCGGCGTGCCGACGACTACATGCGCGCCGTGCTCCAAACTGGATATTTGCGGGCGCATCGTACTGCCGCCGCATAAGGTCAGCACTTTGATGTTGTCCATGCCGCGCGCCAGGCGGCGAATTTCCTGCGCCACTTGATCGGCGAGTTCGCGCGTCGGACACAGCACCAGCGCTTGAACCGCGAAGCGGCGCGGGTTGAGCTTGGTCAGCAAGGTCAGCGCGAAGGCGGCGGTTTTGCCGCTGCCGGTCTTGGCCTGGGCGATTAGGTCGTGGCCGGCCAGCGTGAGCGGCAGGCTGGCGGCTTGGATCGGCGTCGGTTGCAGGTAGCCCAATTGCTGCAAATTGAGCAGCATGGCCGGGGCCAGCGGGAATTGGGCGAAGGAGGCGGCGAAGGAGGCGGCGAGCGAGGCGGCGGATTGGGCGGCGTCGGTAGTGTCGACGCTAGGGCGCGACGGGTCGGGTAAGGTTTGGGTCATGCGCGATTATAGTGGCGCGCGCGCCGACGCCGACGCGCCGGGCGTAAAAATGCCGCTACGCGCGCTTAAAGCGCGCGCCAGCCGGCGCGCGACGCGTAGATCAGGGCGACGAAGGACATCATGATTATCGTCCAAAAGGTGATTTTCATCCCGAGTATGCGGTTCTGCATGTTGCGCTGCAATAGGCCGCGGGCGTGCACGATGCGGCCTGCAAGAATCGCGAGGCCGCTCAGATGGATCAGCACGGGGTGCGCGCCGCTGAGTTCGAGCAAGATCAACAGGATCAGGGAGATCGGAATATATTCCGTGGCGTTTCCTTGCGCGCGGATCGCGTACTGCAATTCTTCGTCGTCGCCGTCGCCGAGCAGCACGCGTTTGCCGCGCCGCAGTTTGATGACGTTCAGCGATAGTCCGACGATGGACAATGCGAGTAGCGCGGCATAGATGGAGCTGACCATGTTCGACTCCTGCAAGAAGAAAAATCGGGGATGGGTTTCGGTAATTTTTAAGGCATATCCTGCAACTATACTTTCGTCCGATTCGCCGTGTCAATACGTTCGAGCCGTGCGGCGGCGGGCGTAAAAGTCGGCGCTGGCGGGACGGATCGGGCGTTGCGCCGATATTTCACGGCGCGCAGTTGGCGCGTTGGCGTCGAAATCGGCTAGAGTAGCGGTTCGATGTGCTCGACGATTATCGTCGCATGATTTTTAACCTTGCTTTGAGACTAATTTATGAACAAACCCAAGAAAGTCGCTATTTTGACGGCGGGCGGGCTGGCCCCGTGTTTGAGTTCGGCGATCGGCAGCCTGATCGAACGGTATACCGAGATCGATCCGAGTATCGAGATCATTTGCTATCGCGGCGGTTACAAAGGCCTGCTGCTGGGCGATTCCTATCCGGTCACCGCCGAGGTGCGCGCCAAGGTGGGTTTGCTGCAACGTTTCGGCGGTTCGCCGATCGGTAATAGCCGCGTCAAGCTGACCAACGTCAAGGACTGCGTCAAGCGCGGTTTGGTCAAGGAAGGCCAAGATCCGCAACAAGTCGCGGCGGATCAATTGGTTAAGGACGGTGTCGATGTGTTGCACACCATCGGCGGCGACGACACCAATACCGCAGCGGCCGATTTGGCGGCGTTTCTCGCCAAGAACAACTACGGGCTGACGGTGATCGGCCTGCCGAAGACGGTGGATAACGATGTCTATCCGATCCGCCAATCGCTGGGCGCCTGGACCGCGGCGGAGCAGGGCGCGCGTTTCTTCCAGAATGTCGTCGCCGAGAACAACGCCAATCCGCGTATGCTGATCGTGCATGAGGTGATGGGGCGCAATTGCGGTTGGCTGACCGCGGCGACCGCGCAGGAGTATCGCAAGCTGCTCGCGCGCTCCGAATGGCTGCCCGAACTCGGCCTGGATCGCGTTGCATTCGATGTCCATGGAATTTTCGTGCCCGAAATGGCGATCGATCTGGCCGCCGAGGCGGCGCGTTTGCGTGCGCTGATGGATAAGGTCGATTGCGTAAATATCTTCGTTTCCGAAGGCGCGGGCGTCGACGCCATCGTCGCGGCGATGCAGGCCAAGGGCCAGGAAGTGCCGCGCGATGCCTTCGGCCATATCAAGCTCGATGCGATCAATCCGGGCAAGTGGTTTGCCGAACAGTTCTCGCAAATGATCGGCGCGGAAAAGACCCTAGTACAGAAGTCGGGTTATTTCTCGCGCGCGGCGGCGGCGAATTTCGACGATGCGCGTTTGATCAAGTCTTGCGCCGATCTGGCGGTCGAGTGCGCGTTCCGCCGCGAAGCCGGCGTGATCGGTCATGACGAAGATCGCGGTAACGTGTTG
>DATETD010000508.1:0-2199 GCA_035283885.1 Rhodocyclaceae bacterium | reverse complement strand
ATCGCCGTCAGCATGTCTTCGTCAAGATGAAGATTTCTTACGCCATAGCGATCCATCAAACGATAGGCGCGTTCCGCATCGAGCGGGCCGCGATAGGCGAGCACGGGTTGGCCGAAATTCCAGGTAGATAGAATTCCGCCGAATAGCCCCGGCGCGGTCCATGCGCGCGGCGACCAGAACAGATCGGCGTTCTGCGGGTAGAACTCATGCGCGCAGACGAAGCCCGGCAATTGCGCCAGCAGGCTGCGCTGCGGCAGTAAGTCGCCTTGGGCGCCGACGATGGCCGGGACGGCAGCGTTGGTGGCGAGCGCGGTATAGTTCGACGAGGCCAAAGGCAGTAAGTCGTCCCAGCGTCGCAAGCACGAGGCGCGCGCCGCGCCGACGCCGATAACATATTTAGCGTAGCTCGCCGGGCCGATCGACTCCAGCGCGGGCAGCGCGTCCTCATCGATAACGACGATGCGCACCGGGGTCCGCTGCAAACGTTCGGCGAGTTCTTCCGCGCCGATGCTCGGGGAAAGCGGGAGCGTCAACGCGCCCATTTGATGACAAGCGATATGGGCGATGGCGGTTTCGGCGCGCTGTCCCATGACGATGGCGACGTTATCGCCCGCCATCACGGTCATTGCCGCGAGCGCGTTGGAGAGCCGATTGGCGGCTTGTTGGATATCCCAGAAGCTCCACGCCCGACAGTTCTCGTTGTCGACGGCGTACAGGGCGAAGCGGCTGCGATCGTTCGCCCAGCGTCCGCAGCAGGCGTGGGCGATATTGAATTTATCTGGAATGTTCCAGCGGAATTCGCCGCACAACTGCCGCCAGTGGCGGATAGGTGGATCGAAATAACTTGATGGCATGTGCGGCGGGCGATTTTCAGCGGCACGCCTTGAGGAAGCGGCGACTGACTTCTTCGCAATAATCGTCTTCCTCGTCGGCGTTGAGACCGAGTTCCTCGACCACGCGCGCGCCGATTTTGTCCCAGACTTCGTTGGCTTGATTGTTGAGTCGATGATAAATCTGGATCGCCATTTGCAGGATGCATATTAAGGAGTACGATACGCCGGAATCGTCCGCAGGCAGATCGTGGTGATATTGGATCGCCTTGCAGACGAAATCGGGCAGCCCCCAATGGCGTGCCACCAGATAACCGACGCTGCAATGGTCGACGCTGAATTTCTTGTCTTCTTCGGCCAAACGCGGCCAGCAGTTGACGTTGTCGAGCACCAGTTTCTGGCAATAGTCCGGGAAGCGCATCATCAGCACCGGCACGCCGCATTCATGGAACATGCCGGCCATATAGGCTTGGTCGGGGAATACGTTGCATACCGACACGTTGTCTTCGGCGATCAAGCATGCAAGTTGGGCGACTTCGCCGGCGCGCGTCCAGAAGGTGTCGAAGGCGGCGCGGCGTTTGCTGTCGCTGATGGTCGAGGCCAAGGCGGCCGCTTGCACGATGTTGTAGGTTTGCTTGACGCCGATCACCATCAGTATCTGATCCAGCGTTTCGAGTTTGCGTCCGCGCGAAAACACCGGCGAGCGCGCCGCCTTGAACAACATCGCGACAATCCCCGGATCTTGGGAAATAATCTTGACGATCGCTCGGGTATCGAAATCGGTGCTGCGGATCAAGCGATCGAGTTGGGTCAGGATCTTCGGTTGCGGCGGAATGCGGATGCCGCTGGCGGCCAGTTGGTCGATCGCTTGTTGTTGTTCATCAATGGGCATGTCGGTTTCCTTGGGGGTCATTCGGGGCTCATTCGGGGCTCATTCGGGGCTTGGGTCGGCCAGCCTGCGGTCGATCAATTCTATCCAGTGTTTCACCGGCAGATCGACGCCGCTTTGCAAATGGGTAATGCAGCCGATATTGGCGCTGGCAATCGTGGCGGGAGCGGCGGCGGTGAGGGTGGCCAATTTATTGTCGCGTAGCTGTCGGGCGATTCCGGGTTGGAGGATGGAGTAGCTTCCGGCCGATCCGCAGCATAGATGGGCGTCTGCAATGGCTTGCACTTGGTAACCCGCTGCGGTGAGTAGGGTTTCGACCGTTCCACGGATTTTAAGGCCGTGTTGCAATGTACAGGGGCTATGGAACGCCACGGGACGATCTTTTTCGGGCAACGGCGGGCAAGCGCGCAGCAAGGGTAGCAGTTTTTCCTGTTCGGCGGCGACCGCTTCGGCGATATCGCGCGTCAGCAGCGCGATGCG
>DATETD010000507.1:0-6432 GCA_035283885.1 Rhodocyclaceae bacterium | reverse complement strand
CGGCGGCATGCACGCCGCCACTCAAGGCGCAGGGCAAATTGGTGCACACCGTCAACTTATACTTGCCGACCGGCTGCAAATCGTACATGTTGTAAAAGCTCGCGACTTCGAACGCGGCCATCGGCGCAATTTCCAGATAGTGCGCCACCGCCGCTATCGTCGCGCTAGGCAGCCAACCCTTCTCGTCCTGCGCAATCGCCAGCGCCGCCATCACGGCAGACTGCTTCTTATCGGCGGGATATTTGGCGACTTCGCGATCGATCCGAGCCAGCGCCTGCGCGCTTAACTGCGCATTTGCATCTATAGTATCCGTCTGTCTATTTGTCATAATCCTGCGATATGCCTTCTATCGATCCGTATCGCCCAACACCAAATCGATCGTACCGATGATTGCCGTCACGTCGGCGATCATATGCCCCGCCGTCAGTTCGCTCAAAGCCGCTAAATGCGGGAAGCACGGCGATCTCAATTTGAGACGGTACGGCTTATTGGCGCCGTCCGAAACGGCCCAGATGCCGAACTCGCCCTTGGGATGTTCGATGGCCGCATACGCCTGCCCTTCGGGCACATGCATCCCCTCGGTAAAGAGCTTGAAATGATGAATCAACTCTTCCATATTCGACTTCATCTTTTCGCGCGGCGGCGGCGCCACTTTATGATCGCTGCTGATCACCGGCCCAGGATTTTTGCGCAGCCATTCGATGCATTGACGGATAATGCGATTCGACTGACGCATCTCTTCCATACGCACCAGATAACGATCGTAACAATCCCCGGTCTTACCGACGGGAATATCGAAATCCAGACGATCGTAAACGGCGTAAGGCTGCTTCTTGCGCAAATCCCATTCGACGCCGGAGCCGCGCAACATCGCGCCGGTGCAACCCAATTGCAGCGCACGCTCGGGACTCAACACGCCGATGCCGACCGTACGCTGCTTCCAGATGCGATTATCGGTCAGCAGTTCCTCGTATTCGTCCAAATACACCGGGAAACGATTACTGAAGTCCCACAGAAAATCCAACAAAGAACCTTGGCGCGCCTCGTTCAACTGACGCACCACTTTATCCGACTTGAAACGATTGACTTGATATTGCGGCATGCGCTCGGGCAGATCGCGATACACGCCGCCCGGACGATAGTAAGCCGCATGCACGCGCGCGCCCGACACCGACTCGTACACATCGAACAAATCTTCGCGCTCGCGGAAGGCGTACAACACCATAGTCATAGCGCCGATATCCAAGGCATGCGCGCCGACGAAGCACAAATGACTCAGAATCCGCGTCACCTCGTCCATCAATACACGGATGTACTGCGCGCGCACCGGAACCTCGATGCCGATCAACTTCTCGATCGCCAAACAGTAAGCATGCTCGTTGGCCATCGGCGCCCAATAATCCAGGCGATCCATATACGGCAGAGATTGCAGCCAGGTGCGGGTTTCCGCAAGCTTTTCGGTGCCGCGATGCAACAGACCGATATGCGGATCGGCGCGTACCACGACTTCGCCATCCAATTCGAGAATCAGACGCAATACGCCGTGCGCCGAGGGATGCTGCGGCCCGAAGTTGATGGTGTAATTCTTGATTTCTGCTGCCACGCTATCGGCCCTCTTTAATTCTTTGCGCCTTGCGCATACTGCGCTTCGCGCACGATGCGCGGCGTAACTTCACGCGGCTCGATGGTTACCGGCTGATAAACGATCCGCTTGAGATCTGCGTCGTAGCGCATCTCCACATACCCCGACACGGGGAAATCCTTGCGGAACGGATGACCGACGAAGCCATAGTCCGTCAAGATACGACGCAAATCGGCATGCCCTTCGAACAAAATTCCGTAGAAATCGAAAGCTTCGCGCTCGTACCAATTGACGCTATTCCATACGCCGATCACGGACGGCAATACCGGAAAGACATCGTCCGGCGCAAACACCCGCACGCGCAAGCGGCGATTATGCGATATAGATAATAACTGGAGCACAACGGCAAAGCGCCGACCATGCCAATTCGGGTAAGCGGAATAGTCGATCCCACTCAAGTCGATCAATTGCTCGAAAGAAAACACCGGATCGTTACGCAACTGTTTAGCGACAGTCAGATAATGATCCGCCTCGATATCGACCGTAACCTCATTCAACTGCAACACAGGATCGGCGACTCGATCGGCAAAGGTTTCCTTGAGTTGTCGGCAAAGTAGCTCTAGCTTGGCGCTCATAGCGTCTAATTTACAACACCGAATGCGGCGTCAAAAAAGTTCGGAAAAGAAAATACATCGAAAATACATCGGATCATCGTGCGATCGTAGACGTGCGCCGGATCTTGCTCTGCAATTGAATAATGCCGTAAAGCAGAGCCTCGGCGGTCGGCGGACAACCGGGGACATACACATCCACCGGAACGATGCGATCGCAACCGCGCACCACCGAATACGAATAGTGATAGTAGCCGCCGCCGTTGGCGCACGACCCCATCGAAATCACCCACCGCGGTTCGGTCATCTGGTCATACACCTTGCGCAAGGCCGGCGCCATCTTATTGGTCAACGTCCCTGCAACGATCATCAGATCGGATTGACGCGGACTGGGGCGAAACACTACGCCGAAACGATCGAGATCGTAACGCGACACGCCGGTGTGTATCATCTCCACCGCACAACACGCCAAACCAAACGTCATCGGCCATAACGAACCGGTGCGCGTCCAGTTGATCACTTTATCCAATGAGGTAGTGATGAAACCTTCGTGGAGCAGACCTTCCAGACTCATTTAGCAGAACCCGTGATTATGTTCATTCCCAATCCAGCGCACCCTTGGCCCATGCGTAGATATACCCGACCAGCAGGATACCGATAAAGACGAACATCTCGACAAAACCGAACATTTTGATCGCCGGGGTACCGACCATCTCCTGAAAAATCACCGCCCACGGAAACAGAAAGGCGATTTCAAGATCGAAAAGGATAAAAATAATGGCGATCAAATAATAACGCACATCGAACTTCATACGTGCGCTCTCGAACGGAATAAATCCGCACTCGAAAGCAGAGAGCTTCTCGCTATCCGGACGATGAGGCGCAATCAACCAGCCGAGAATCTGCGGCGCAACACCGAAACCCAACCCGACTAGGATAAAGACAAAAACTGGGAAATAATTTTCCAACATATCTACGGCGCTATGGCGGCTTTTCCGATTCACGATTACTGCAAGCGCCGATATTCAACTCATCGACGCCCTGCACACATATCGCGCATCACTGACGCACACGCGACATACCCGATAAAACCCATTGGTGCCGACGGCGAGACTCGAACTCGCACAGCTTGCGCCACTACCCCCTCAAGATAGCGTGTCTACCAATTTCACCACGTCGGCATACAAAGACTGCAAAAAGCGGTGCGGATTATAACCTAAGGACTTGAATAAAACCAACGCACCGCCGAAAAAAGCGACAACTACTTAGGCACATCCCCCGCCTTAGAGTCGGGTACCGCCGGCGGCGTCGGGAGCGAATCCGCTTTCCCAGGCACGACATCCATCACACTGCCCGCCGCCTTGGGGCGCGCATTGGTTGCGATATAGGAAAGACTCAAACTCGTCAAAAAGAATACCGCCGCACATACCGCCGTGACCCGCGATAAAAAATTCGCCGAGCCGGTGGCGCCGAACAGACTTCCCGAGGCGCCGCTGCCGAAGGCCGCCCCCATATCCGCCCCCTTGCCATGCTGAATCAGCACCAAACCGATAACCGCCAATCCGGCGCTCACATGCAACACCATTACAAATGTCTTAAGAAATTCCATACGCTCGTTTGTTACCTTATGATTTCAACCTATTTTCTCGCCCGATTGCGCCGATCAAACCGCTGCGCGGCAAATCGCCAGAAAATCTTCGGGGATCAACGAAGCGCCGCCGATCAAACCGCCGTCGATATCCGCCTGACCGAACAACTCCGCTGCATTACTGCCTTTAACGCTGCCGCCGTACAGAATCCGCAACCCCGCCGCCACGTCGGCGCTATCCCGCGCAAAGCGTGCGCGTATCAAGGCATGCACCTCTTGCGCCTGCGCCGGCGAAGCCGTGCGCCCGGTGCCGATCGCCCAGACCGGCTCATACGCCACCACGGCGCGCCTGAAAGACTCGACGCCGGATGCCGTCAGCACGGCGTCCAACTGCCGCACCACTACCTCGCCCGTCACTCCGGCCTCGCGCTCGGCCAAGGTCTCACCGACGCACAACACCGGCGTCACCCCCACCTTCAGCGCCGCCGCATACTTGGCCGCCACGACGGCGTCGGTGTCGCCATAAAACGAACGACGCTCGGAATGCCCGATCAACACATAACGGCACGCAAAATCCACCAACATCGAACCGCTCACCTCGCCGGTATAAGCGCCCTTGTCGTGCTCGGAAACGTCTTGCGCGCCCCAGGCCACGGCACTGCCGCTCAACGCCGCGCGCGCTTGCTCCAGATAAGGATAAGGAACGCACACCGCATAGTCTGCACCCGCTTGCGGCACACCGGCGCGAACCGCGTTCAACAGTTCGAGATTGGCCGTCAGGCTGCCATTCATTTTCCAGTTACCCGCTACGAATTTGGTGCGCATGCGATGAGCTCCACAAGAAATAAAGTCGCGGATTATAGCCTTAGTCGGCGAAAAACGACGAGGGCGCATTGACGGTTGACGGCTTGGCGGCGCTCACGGGTGACTTGCTTGAAAACCATCCATCGCGATATATTCCGCCCTATGCTGAAAACTCTGAAAATCCTACTCCCTTGCGCGCTGCTGGCTATCGTTCCGGCGACCGCTTTGGCGCAAGTCGTCAAGGAACTGGTCGGAAAATTCCAAATGGACGTACAGGACGGCGACGTGCTCGAACTGCGCGCCGACGGCACGGCGAACCTGGCGGGAGAAGAAACCACCTGGTCGGCCCGCAATCACCGACTCAGCGTCGGCCCCGACACGATGCCCTATCTGCTGCAAGGGAACCGCCTGGTGCTGACGATGGGATCGATCCAAATCGCGTGGAAAAGGCTAGGCGGCGCCGACAAAGGCTTGTCGCCGATGCAAAAAGCCGCCGTCAAAGCCGCAGGCCGCCAACCCGGAACCAACGACGCCGCAGTTCCCATGCAGCCCGGCGTTGCGCGCACGCCGCCCGGCGGCAACGCGCAAGACATCCAGGCGAAGCAAATCCTCATGAGCAGCGCATGGTGTTCGTTTACCTACAACCAAAGAAGCGGGACGTCGACCACTCGCAAAGTCGTCTTCCGCCCCGACGGCGTCATGACGATCGGCGGTGGCGGCGAAACCTACAGCTCGGGCTACGGCGGCGTCTATGCCGGACAATCGAGCAGCGCCGACGCCATGCGCTGGAAGTTCGAAAATCTGCGGCTGTATATCGATTCAGGCGACGGCGGCGGCTTCCAGGACGTCGGCCTATCCGCCACCAAGAACTCGAACGGCGCGCCCATCCTCCACGCCGACGGACGCGAATACTCCATGTGCAATTAAAGGCGCGTCGCCGTCGCCGTCGCCGTCGCCGCCGCCGTCGCGGTCGCGGTCGCGGCGGGCGAACCGGGCCAGTCGACGCGGCTCAACAGATCATGACGACCGGCAAAAATAGCCTGCATGATTGCCGTCTCGCGCCCCATGACGAAGGCCAGAAACTCGTTGGCCTCCTTCATATGGCGAAACGCCTCGAAGCCACTTTGCAGGAAGGACTGCAAATGACCCAAACCCGCCAACTCGCACGGCCCGCGCATCAGCTTGAGCATCGTGTACACCATCGGCCTATGCGTCAAACGATCCAAGGTCCTCCCGATATCGTCGACCAACGTTATTTGCAACTCGCGGTCGGGCGCACGCGCACAACTGCGATACGCCTCTGCGTAAGCCTCATCGTCAATGTTGTCGATACGGCCCTCGCGCCCCACCGCTCTGAGCGCCACCACCATATCGTTGTCGAGCGACTCGGACAGGGCGTCCATACGCAAAGCCTCGGCCAAGGTCGCCAACGCGCTCGCGGGCAACATACGCGTCATCAACGGCATCACCCGCGCCACTTCGACATCGCGCGGCGTGAAATCCTTAGGCCCATACAACTCGGTCAAAAAAAACTGCGCCGCAGGACGATAACGCTCGTTCGCCAACAAATCCGCATAAGTTCTCGCCAAACGATCCGACTGCCAGCGCTTCAACGCGATGAAATCGGCGGCGTGCGGATCGGTCGCGCGCACCGCGCGCAAGCTCATGGCCTGACGAAGATATTCCGCAAGCAACTCTTTGGCCGTGTTTTTGCCGATGTCCGCAACCATGCGAAGTCTTTCGAAAAAGTGGATTTATGTGGCACTATGCGCAACGCCTGCATCGACGGGAGCGTAACGCCCATCGGACTCGGCGCGCGCACCGCATTCAGGCCGCCATAGTACACG
>DATETD010000506.1:0-7770 GCA_035283885.1 Rhodocyclaceae bacterium | reverse complement strand
GAGGACTGCGCTGGTTGGATTGCTCGATTTGCGCCACGATCAAGACGATCCGCGTTTGATCGATAGCGCGATACGTAGCGGGGCGTCCGCTGTTGGCGCTAATTTCTGGGTGTTGATGTTTGCCATCGCGATCGCATCGATTGGCTTGGACGTCAATTCGACTGCCGTGATTATCGGCGCCATGCTGATTTCGCCGCTGATGGGGCCGATTGTCGGCATTGGCTATGGCGCAGGGATCAACGACTTTTCCCTGATTAAATTGTCGCTGAGAAATTTCGCGATTTTCGTCGTGATCAGCTTGACGACATCGACGCTGTATTTCGTGCTTAGTCCGCTGAAAGAAGCCCATTCTGAGTTGCTGGCGCGCACGACGCCCACCTTGTGGGATGTATTGATCGCATTTTTTGGCGGCGCTGCCGGGATTGTGGCGATCACGCGCAAAGAAATTTCAAATGTGATCCCCGGCGTGGCGATCGCCACCGCCTTGATGCCGCCGCTATGCACTGCTGGTTACGGACTCGCCAACAACGATATGACGTTTTTCGTCGGCGCGTTTTACTTATTTTCAATCAACAGCGTCTTTATCGCCTTTGCGACGCTATTGTTTGTAAAAATCCTGAAGTTACCGGAAAAAGAACAAGTAAATCAGGCTATTCGTCGCCGCACCCGATTATTGATCGCCTGTACGGTCGTGTCGATGCTGGCGCCGAGCGCCTACCTTGGATTTCGTCTGGTTGAGAATGCATTGTTCACCAAGGCGGCATTGCAATTGGCGAAAAATATGGATAACGATTCGCGCTTCATCCTGCTGTCGAAGGATATTCGCTCGGCGCAACGTGAAGTGGTGTTTACGATAGGAGGAGATTCTCCGCCTAAAACCATCGAAGAAGAAGCGCGAGCGTATTTTATGGCGAACAATATCGCCGACGCCAAGGTGAAGATACGGTTTTCTGGCGCCGAAAAAATCGATATGGCTTTATTGAAAAGCGAATTGCAGAACGACGTTTATGGGAACGCCGTCAAACAGCTTGAAGAAGCAAGATTGAAAATATTTTCCTTGCAAGAGGAGAACAGAAAATATATCTCGTCGACGAAAAAGCGCGAGGAGACGATTCGGGAGATTTTGGCGCAATACCCGCTCGCCAAGAAAATCGCCCTGGCGGAAGGTGTGCGCGCCAGCGACGATAAAGACGTCCTCGAACATGTCGTTGTGGTGCATGTCGACACTCCGTTAAGCGCGATCGAGCAAGAGCGCTTAAGGGCGTGGATGCAGGTCAAATGGGAAAATCGCGCGATCGAATTGATTGCGCCTATTCCGAGCGCCACCGAAAAACCCGCTTCGAGCCAGCGACGCAAGCGTTGATGGCGTGCGTATCCGTCCCACCAGCGCCGACTTTCTTCCTCAACTCTTAGGTAGTGCACAAATGGCGACAAACCAAAACTCAATCGATAGCTTGCTTTCTCTGGGTCATGAACTGTCCCCGACGATGGCGTCGGGCTTGCGTATCGTGCTGATTACCACGCTAGCATGGGTTGCAATCGCGTTCTCACATAAGCTGATCCGTACCTTTCGCCTCTACATCACACGATACCATCTGAAGAATGGGGAAGACATCAAGCGCGCAGAAACCTTGGGCAGGGTTTTTCGCTATTTGGCTTCGGTGATCATCACGCTAGTCACCAGTACTCTGATACTTGGCGAGCTGGGAGTCTCTGTCGCGCCGATACTGGGCGCAGCTGGCGTAGTGGGCCTAGCCGTAGGTTTCGGCGCACAGAGCTTGGTCAAGGACTACTTCACCGGTTTCTTTCTTTTACTGGAAAACCAGATGCGCCAAGGCGATGTGGTCGAGGCCGGCGGCAAGGCGGGTATGGTGGAAGAGATCACGCTACGTTATTTGCGCCTGCGCGACTACTCGGGAAATGTTCATTTTGTACCCAATGGTAGCATCACCACGGTCACGAACATGACTAGGGGGTTTTCTCAGGCGGTGATCGATGTGGGTGTCGCCTACCGTGAGCGGGTCGACCTAGTGCTTGACGTCATGCGGCAGGTTGGCGCGGAGTTACGCGCCGACCCAGCCTTCGCAGCAAAGATACTTGAGGATATGGAAATCGCCGGCGTTGAATCCTGGGCCGACTCGGCGGTGATTCTCCGCTGCCGTTTCAAGGTCGCGCCCATCGAGCAATGGGGCGTGCGCCGCGAATTTTTGCGCCGCCTGAAACACGCCTTCGACGCGGCCGGAATTGAAATTCCTTTCCCCCATTTGACCGTATATGCGGGACAGCACAAAGACGGCAGCCGTCCCGCATGGCGATTGTCGCTCGACGGCTATCCGCAGACAGGAAGCGCCTAGCGGGCGATCCGTCCCGCCAGAGCCGACTTTTACTGCGGTGTCGTGATTAAGGCCGCTTGAACTTGGCCTCCGCTTTGGCCTTGCTTTCGAGGTTCATGGTTTCATACGTCTTCATGATCTTGTCCATAATCGCCTGAGCGTCGGGTACGGTTTTGCTGACCATGATGAATACCGGCAGGGTTTTCAGCGAGCGTTTATTGACGCTGGGGAACTTCAGCTTGGCCAAAGTTTCGGTGGCGGGTTCGATATAGTCGAGCAAGAAGGCGGCGCGACCGGCTTGCAGCATCTGGAACGCGGCTTCATGCGTGTTGGCGACTTCGACCTTGATGTTGTTCTTGGGGTCGTTCAAGGCGGCGATCATGCCGCCGTAAGTGTAGCCGCGCACGGTGATCACCGACTTGCCTTTGAAATCGTCGATCGATTTCGGCAGCGTATCGGCGGCGCCCATCGTGTAGACCTCCATATTGATTTCGGAAATCTGCTTGGGGCTGACCAGCACCTTGCCTTCGAATTCGGGCACGCCGACCGGGCCCATCCAGATTTTGACCGTGCCTTCGCCGACGTTGGTATAGAGCCGCTTGGGCGGATAGCCTTTGAACTCATGTTCGACGCCGGCGCGCGTCAGCAGCGTTTTGAGGAAGTCGATGAAGTAGCCGCCGGTGACCTTGCTTTCGTTTTCGAGTTCGTAATACGGCGGGAAATTCAGCGCGCCGACTTCGAGCGGTGCGGCCTGTGCGCCGAGCATTGCGCCGCCCAAGGCGACGGCTGCGAGCAGCGATTTGATTTTATTGCGGTATTTCATAAATGGATAGCCTTCGGTGAGTTTCGGTCGGTAAGGCGAGCGATCCCAATCGCTTACGCGACGGGGCGATGCTCGCTCCGCCAAGGCTTACGCCCCAGCGGAGGCTGTCTTTTATAACGCGAATAGTGCGGGTTTACGCGGGCTGTTTGAATTTTTTTTCGGCCTTGAGCTTGTTCTCCTTGCCGATCTCGTCGTGAGCTTTCATGAGTTTATCCATTAAGTCTTGGGCGTTCGGTAAGGATTTGCTGACCATGATATAGATCGGTAATACCTTTATGGAGTATTTACTGACCGGCGGAAAGCTCAGTTTAGCCAAGGTTTCGGACGCCGGCTCGATATAGTCGAGCAGATATTCGCCGCGCCCGGCTTGCAACATCTGGAACGCCGCTTCGTGCGTATTCGCCACTTCGATCTTGATGCCGTTCTTCGGGTCGTTGAGCGCCGTGACCATGCCGCCATAGGAATAGCCCCTTATCGTAATCAGGGATTTTCCTTTCAGTTCGTCGATCGATTTGGGGATGGCGGCGCTTGCGCCCATGGCGTAGAGCTCCATATTGATTTCGGAAATCTGCTTGGGACTGACCAAAACCTTACCTGCATAATCCGGCACATCCTTGACGCCCATCCAAATCGAGGTCGTCCCTTCGGCGACGTTTTGATACAAGCGTTTCGGCGGATAGCCTTTGAAGGCGTAATCGACGCCGGCGCGCGCCATCAGCACTTTGAGAAAGTCGAACCAATAGCCGCCGACCGGTTTGCTTTCGTTTTCGAGCAGGTAGTACGGCGGGAAATTCAGCATGCCGACTTCCAGCGGCGCAGCCGAAGCCGGCGTTGCAAGAGTGCTTAACGCGGCGATTAAAGCGAGCGATCTTAATGTGTAAGAAAATTTCATAAATATACCCAAGTTTGTGATTTATCGATAAGAATTATGCCGATCGCTATGATTGGCGCTGAATAGTATATATCCGTGCACTGGCAATCGCACGCTTTGTAGTTTTTCGAATCAGGGTGTCCCGTTCGGACCCGCTGGGGCGGCTCTTGAAATCGGCGCAACAAGACCGACATACGGTAGGCGCACAGCGGCGATCTACGTCCGGCGGGTCGCAGTGGCGTCGATGCATGCGCGTGGGTCTGCATATGATGTTTTTATTTGGATGAACTTTGTTCGAAGGAGAACTCATCATGAAATTGCAAGAATTCAAACATGGCGTCGATACGGTATGGAACTCGATTGCCGAGGGTTGGCGCCGATTGCGCGAGTCGGCTTCCGGCGGATTGACCCGGTTTCATCCCGACGTCAAGAGTTGCGACCTGCCGACTGCCGAAGACGTGGATGGCGACGCTTATTTCCCTTTGAATAGCTGGTCCATGCTGGTCGGAAACGTCTATGAGGATGCCGGCAACGTGGTTGTGCGGCTGGAGATCCCCGGCATGAAGAAGTCCGACTTCACGATCGATGTCGTCGGCGATCGCTTGGTCGTGACGGGAGAAAAGCGCTTCGAGCGCGAGCAAGGCAATGGACGCTATCGCAGCTTTCAGTGCGCCTACGGCTCGTTCCGTCGCGTCGTGGTGTTGCCCGCGCCGGTCGATGTGGCGCGGGCGAAGGCGAGTTACGTCGACGGCATCCTGAAGGTCGATTTGCCCAAGGCGGGAGAAAGTCGACGGAAAGCGATCGACCTGAAAATCGATTGATGCGGGCGGCGCGAAGCAAGTGTCGTATCATGGCGCGTCGATTTCGCACGGCGCCATATGGCGAGCGTGAGCGTTTCGACTCGGTTGCGGATGCGTCGTCGAAATCAACGGATATTGGGTCGAAAAATGAAAAATCATGTCGATGAATTGATGGCGCGCATCCTTGCGCTGCAAGAAGAAGTCGAGAGCGAATATCGCAAGGCGCGCGAGTTATTCGAGCTTAAGCGGGCGCAACTCGCGGAAGAGTTGGTGCGCCAGCAGCGTCGTTACAAGACGAATTTGTTTCGCTTCCTATTGCGCACGCGACTGCTGGTCGCGTTGACTGCGCCGATAATCTATCTCGGATGGATACCTTTTATTTTGATGGATCTGTTCGTCACGGTGTATCAGCATATTTGCTTTCCGATCTACCGCATTCCGAAAGTGAGGCGCGCCGATTATCTGGTGTTCGACCGCGAGGATTTGCCGTATCTGAATGCGATCGAGAAATTCAACTGCTTTTATTGCTCGTATGGCAACGGCGTTGCCGCCTATGTGCGAGAGATCGCCGCGCGCACCGAGCAGTATTGGTGTCCGATCAAGCATGCGCGGCGCATCCGCGCGGCGCACGCGCATTACCCCAAGTTTTTCGATTACGGCGACGCCGAAGCCTTTCGTAAAGGCTTGGCGCGGTTGCGCAAACACTACGACGATGGCGAGCCGGGCGGCAGGCCGGATTAAGCGCCCACTAAGCGCAGGCGCGCACGGTTTACCATTTAACGCGCACCGTATATTCTAAAGTCGTCTTGCCGTTGGCGGGAACCGCGACTTCCCACAGCGCGCTGCGCGCCGAGTTTTTAGCGTGGCGCTGCGATTCCTGCACGATCTTCCAATCGCCGGGCATCGGTTCCTGGACTTTTACGCGGACTTCCTCGTCTTTGGCGTTGCGCAGCTCGATGCGCCAGGCGCTTTCGCTCAAATTGTCGGGCAGGCGTTTGAACGCGGTTTGCTTGCGTTCAGCGGTAATGTCGAAGGCTTCGCCGAGTTTGAGTTTGACGGTTTCGTTCTTGGCGGTATGTTCGATGCGATCCTCGCCGACGAATTGCGCCGCGCCGCGGCTGTCGCGCGCATACACGCGCACTACGCCTGCAGGCAGCGGCTTGCCTAGCATGCCGCCTTTATTGACGAATTCGAGGAAGACGCCGGGTTTCTGCTTCTGGCTCGTCGCGCCGCTCGCATCCCAGAGTTCGCGGTAGTGCTCGCCTTGGCCGACCAGCAGATATTCGCGCCGCACCGGCACGGCGTCGGCGGAAAGTAATGCGAGTTGCTTGGTTTGGTTGTCGGCGATCTGCGTCGGACGTTCGAAGCTGTAGAGGTGGTAATCCATCAAGTTCTCCTGCACCGCTTCGGCGCCATAGGCGCCGATCATCCCCAACTGCAGCGCGGCCATCGCTTGATCCCGTGGTGGACGCACGCGGTTGACGTTGCCGGCCACCAGTTGCAAGCTCGCGTGATCGAAGGCCGCGCCGCTGTGGTTGGTCAAGCTCACCCAACCGCTGAGGGCTAGGCTTTTGCCGTCGGCGTCGAGGTTGGCGACATAGTCGGCTTTCCACGACAAGCCGCCGGTCAGGTAGGACAGTTCCAGCAGTTGTTTGCCGGCGGCGGCGTCGAACAGCACCGACAATGTCGGGCGGTCGCGCAAGGTGGTCGGCACGCTATCGAAGGCCAAGCGGCCCGGCGCGCCGGTTTCGATGCGGTCGGCAAAACGCAGCACCGTGCCTTGACCGGCGGCAAGCACCGTGGCCTTTTCGCGACGCTCCTCGCCGCTGGTCGGATGCGAGCGGATCACCGTAACTTCGCGCCCGATATATTTTTCGAGCAGCTTTTCGGGCGTCAGCAAGTCGAAATCGAAGTTCTGTTCGATCAGATTCAGCGGCGCGCCGTCGACTGCGCGTAGCAAGGCGGTTTCGGGGCGCAGTTGCGCGGCGACTTCGCGCAGCGACAAGCGCGTCAAGCCCCGGCTCAAGTGGACGCGACGACGTTCTTTGATCAGCGCCAAGTCGTTGTTGTACACCGTCACCGCTACGCCTTCGCGTTCGGCGGCGCTGGACGTCAGGTCTTGAATGTTGGATTGAGCCAATGCGGGCAGGGCGCAGGCCGTCAGTAGGGATAGGGCGAGTTTCATCGTAGCTGTTCCTCCAAAAAAATGGCGTGGCGAATCCGCAAAGATCGCACCGGATGGCGCGATAATCGCAGAAGATACTACGTTGCCGCTTTCTTTTAGGGGTCATTGCGATGAAAATTCGTCGGATCGCACTATGGTTGCTGTTGTGCTGCATGCCGGCATATGCCGGCGTCGAGGTGGCGGGCGTCGATTTCGAGCCGAGCGTAAAAGTCGGCGCTGACGGGACGGTGCTGAACGGCGTCGGCGTGCGTCGCGTGCTGTTTTTCAAGGCGTATGCGTTGGCGCTGTATTTGCCGCAGCGCAGCGGCGCGTCCTATGGCGCGTTGTCGATGCCGGGCGGCAAACGCTTGCGCATGGTGTGCTTGCGCGAAATTTCGGCGGAGCAGTTCGTCAATGCCTTGAACGAAGGCTTGAAGAAAAATCTCGACGAGAAACGCCTATTGCAGTTATTCGACCGCTTGGAGCGTTTCAAGCAAACGTTGATCGAGCAACGCACGGCGGCCAAGGGCGCGGATATTACCTTGGACTGGCTGCCGCAGACCAACGGCGGCGTGACACGCTTGAGCATCGACGGCAAAGTCCGCGGCGAGGATATCCCCGGCGAGGATTTCTTTCAGGCCTTGCTGTCGATCTGGCTCGGCGACAATCCGCCCGCGCTCGAATTGAAAGATGCATTGCTCGGGAAAATGCCTTAAACGGCAAGGGCTTGGTTCGATTTAAGTCGATTTGCAGCAAAAAATTAGCGACAGGCCTTTAGG
>DATETD010000505.1:0-5697 GCA_035283885.1 Rhodocyclaceae bacterium | reverse complement strand
GCCGTCGATGCGGCTAGTTTGGCGGAAGTGTTCGACGAGGGCGATATGTCGCATTGAGGCGTCGGCGATCCGTCCCGTCAGCGCCGACTTCGACGGTAAGCGGCGCCGCATCGGGTTGTACGGACTGCCTTAGCGCCTCGTTAATCAAGGTCCGATAGCCTTTGCCTTGTGCGGCAGCCTGCGTGCGAAAGGCATCGAGGATGGCGTTGTCCAAATACAGCGTTATCCGGGTTTTGCCATCCTGCGAGACAACCGGGCCACGCGCTCCTTGCGAAAAATCATAGCTGTTTTTCATAGATTGACCTCGTAAGCTTTTCGTTCGTGCGGCTCGGCCTTGCGTGCGGAGATGTAGCCCGTAGATTGGGCCGGTAAGCCCAACTCCAGCCCCTGACAATTGGCGTTGCGTTGGCATGGGGTACGATCTAACATTCCGTCATTTCCCCGCCCCAAAAACTCGGCGCTGGCGAGACGGATAGCCGAACCTATCCGCCTACCCGCGCCCCAGCGCCTGGTCCACAAACCCCCTCGGCACGCGGCTACGCGGAACTTTACCCGTAAACCACCGCCGCACATCCTCGTCCAAGCCGATCCCATGCATATAGTTATACAACGCCTTATTCAGCGCCACGCCCAGCGTTGCATGGTCGACGCCGCTGGGGTCGATGAATTCGACGTCGTTGCGTGCGAACGTAATCGGCGGCAAGGGTTTTAGCGTGACGCCATACTGTTCCGGATGCAGGCCGACCGGCGAATGCACGGTGCAGGCGAAGCGGTGGAAGAATCCGGATTGGATGCAACCGGCGGCGAACAGTTGGCGCACGTATTCGAGCGCATCGACCGTGTCCTGCACGGTCTGGGTCGGGAAACCGTACATCAAGTAGGCATGAACCAAGATGCCGGCGTCGCTGAAGGCGCGCGTGACTTGCGCCACTTGGGCGACCGATACGCCTTTTTGCATCAGTTTGAGCAGCCGGTCGGAGGCGACTTCGAGTCCGCCCGAAACCGCGATGCAGCCGCTGTCGGCGAGTTCGCGGCAGAGTTCGGGCGTGAACGATTTCTCGAAACGGATATTCCCCCACCATGAAATCGCCCGCTTGCGCCTTGCCAGTTCTTGCGCCAAGGCTTTGAGCGCCTTGGGTGGCGCGGCTTCGTCGACGAAATGAAAGCCGGTTTGCGCGGTTTCGGCGACGATCGCCTCGATGCGGTCGACCAGCACGCTCGCCGCCGCGCCGTCGTAGCGCGAGATATAGTCCAGTGAAATATCGCAGAAGCTGCATTTCTTCCAGTAGCAGCCATGCGCGACCGTCAGTTTGTTCCAGCGTCCGTCGGACCAGAGTCGATGCATAGGATTCAGCATATCCAGTAGCGATAGATAGCGATCCAGCGGCAGCCCGTCCCAGGTCGGCGTTCCAGCCTCGGCAAATGGGATGTCCGGCTCGTCTGTCGTCATAAACCGCAGCGGCGCGCCGACGAAAGTGCGCACCAGACGTTCCACGGGCCGCTCGCCGCGCAGATGTTCGAGCAAGGCCAGCAGCGGTCGTTCGCCATCGTCTAGGCATACGTAGTCGAAATAATCGAACACGCGCGGCTCGCAGAGGTCGCGCAGTTCGGTATTGACGAAGCCGCCGCCGAGCGCGATGCGCACTGCGGGGTAGTGCGCCTTGATCGACTGCGCGATGCGAAACGCGGCATAGACCGCGCCCGGAAACGGCACGGAGATCAGCACCAACTGCGGCGTATGGCGCGCCAATGCCGCGAGCGTCGCTTCGTGCAGCAGGCGGTCGACCAAGGTCGGCGGCGCAGCCAGGGCGGCGGCGAGCGGTTCGAAGCTCGGCTGGCTTTGCGCCAAGGATTCGGCATAGCGCACGAATTCGAAACGCGCATCGACCGCCGCGCGCACTATGTCGGCGAGGTCGTTGAGATATAAGGTCGCCATATGCCGCGCGCGATCCTGCACGCCGAGCATGCCGAACGCCCAGGCCAGCGGGTCGCCGTCGCCGCCGTCGGAGTCGATATAGACGTCGAGCGATGCGAAGCGCGGCCCTTCGGGCAGAAAGCGCCGCCCGGCGATGCGATGCGCCATGCTCGGGTCGCGCCCTTGCAAAAAAGCGACGACCGGTTCTATCGTCGCAAGGTAACGCTCGAACTGGCGCTCGAAGGATTTCAGCAGCGGCGTCGGTCGCCGCGGCGGCAAGGCGGCGACGCAGGCGCGTATCGCCGTCAGCCCTTCCGCCGAAAATAGCCGCAAAAACAAGGCCAAGGCCAAATCCTCTTGCGTCGCCGCCTCGCCGCGCGCGCGTAAAAAGCCGGTGAGATAGGCCGTCGAGGGATACGGCGTATTCAATTGCGTCATCGGCGGGATCAGGGAAAGAATGCGCATCGATACGATTAATTCATTTGGCGTGGGCATTGCCGTATCAACGCCTGCAAATCCACGCTGGTCGGTTCGAGTTGTGCGGCGTTTTTCAGCGGATACATCAGCGAGGACGGTTCGTCGGTATGGCCGATGCCCAGCGCATGGCCGAATTCGTGCGCTATCGTCGCCACCAAATCCTCGGTGGATAAAAAGGCGTAAATCGTCATCTGCCGTTGCTTGCCCTGAATTTTCATTTGGCCGACTTCGAACTGGCCTTGGCGTTGCGCGGTCGATTCGGCGCGATGGTCTGCTATCAAACGATTGTGCTCGCGGATGCTGTCGTTCAGGCTGTCGTTATCCTGCTTCAGTTTGTGTTGTTCCTCGTTCAAGCGCGCGGCTTCCTCGTTCAATTCGGTTTGTCGGCGATTAAGGCGTTCGAGTTCGGCGTTGAGTCTGTCCGCATGTTCCTGGCTGGCGACCGTCGCCGCTTGTTGTTTCAACTGTGCGAAATCGCTATTCAATTGCGCTTTTCGTTGTTCGAAATCGGCGATTTTCCGTCGTAAAAAATCGACATTGTCCTGTAGCGTCGTTTTGCGCGGATCGATCCATTGTTCGAGCTGGTTCAGTTGGCGTTGCAACAGGGCCTTACGCAGCAGCGCCTCTTGCCGCGCGTCGTAACGGAAGTCGATCGGGAAGCCATTTTTTGTGTCCTGCACAAACAGTTGGCGCATGGCGATATCGTTCCATTGTCCTGCGGCGGCGCGTATCGCCGCCAGCGCCTGCGCTTCGCTGAGATTGAAGTCGGGAGCTATCGTCCCCAAACGCCAAGCGATCGGTGTTTGGCATAGCTGTTGCTCCTGCGTGAGGGGCGGTTGGCGCAGCCCGGCGAATAATTGGTACAGCATGAATATCAGCAGCGCCCATAGCGAGGCGCGTATGATGAAAGTCATTGCAAAGCTCCGAATTCCGATCCGACGCAGCCCGTGCCGCGCACTCCCTACGCATACTATCGAACTTTTTGCGTTTCGCATCGAGTTTAGTCGAAACGCCGCGCTCGCGCCATAGTCATGCCACGGCGCGCGGATATTCGGTATCCTGTCGCCTGTTCAACCGATTTCGCGCACGATGAATCCGCTGTCCCGCTCCTTCCATTTGCTCAGTCACCTTCCGTTACCGGTTTTACATGTGCTCGGCGCAGGCGTCGGCTGGCTGGCCTGGATGCTTTCGCCGACCTACCGGCGCAATTTGCATAGCCATATCCAGCAAGCCGATTTGCTGCGGCATCAGCGCGCGGCGATCGGCGAGGCGGGCAAGGCGCTGTTGGAGTTGCCGAAAATCTGGCTGCGCCCACAGCAGGAAGTCGCTGCGCGCATCAAAGACGTCTCGGGCTGGTCGCTGGTCGAAGACGCTTGGGCGCACGGGCAGGGGATACTGTTTCTGACGCCGCATCTGGGCTGCTTCGAAATCACGGCGCAATATTACGCCGCGATGCAAAAATCGCAACCGATGACGGTGCTGTATCGCCGCCCCAAGCAGGCCTGGTTGCAACCGTTGATCGAACACGGGCGCGGCGCGCATCTCAAGCTCGCCCCGGCCGACTTGTCGGGGGTGCGCCGCTTGCTCAAGGCGCTCAAAAGCGGCGCAGCGGTCGGCATGTTGCCCGATCAAGTGCCGGGCCAGGGCGAAGGCGCATGGATTCCGTTTTTCGGTCGCCCGGCCTATACCATGACGCTGGCCGCACGGCTCGCCGACACCGGCGCGAGCGTGCTGCTGGCGTATGCTGAAAGGCTGCCGTGGGGGCGCGGTTATCATCTGCACATCTTCGCGCTGTCGCGCCCGCTGCAAGGCGATTTGCAACAGCGCGCCGCGCAACTCAACGCCGAACTTGAGGCCATGATACGCCGCTGTCCCCAGCAATATCTATGGGGCTATAACCGCTACAAACAGCCCTCGGGCGCGCCGCCATCGCCGCCATCGCCACCATCGTTTGGCGAGGGGAAATCGTGCTGACGCGCTTTCTGCTCGGCCTATTTTGGTTGGCGCATTGGCTGCCGTGGCCGCTGTTGAGCGGCTTGGGCTGGCTGCTCGGCATGACTTTGTATCTGCTCGTCAAAGAGCGGCGCGAGGTGACCTCGATCAATCTCGGCCTGTGCTTCCCGCAATTGACGCCGCGCGAAAAGTCGGCGCTGGCGCGACGGCATTTCGCCGCCTTCGGGCGCAGCATTCTCGAATTGGGCCTGTGGTGGTGGGCCTCGCCTGCGCGCATCCGCCAATTGGTGCGGCTCGAAGGCGCGGAAAAGCTCGCCGCCTATTGCGGCAAGCCGGCGATCCTGTTGGTTCCGCATTTCATCGGCATCGACGCGGGCGCGATTCGCTTGCTGATGGACTATGGCGTGGTGGCGATCTACACCCATCAAAAGAACCAAGTGTTCGAAGCCGCGATGAATCGCGGGCGGCAGCGTTTCGGCAACTGCGTGCTGGCCTCGCGCCAGGAAGGCACGCGCAAGGCCTTGAAGGCGATGAAGGAGGGCTATTTCTTTCATTACTCGCCCGACATGGATTACGGCCCCAAGGATTCGATCTTCGTGCCGTTCTTCGGCGTGCAAACCGCCACCATTCCGGCGTTATCGCGACTGGCGAAGGCGACGCGCGCCACGGTGATTCCCTTCGTCACGCGCCGCACCGCGCAGGGCTATATCGCCACGGTCGGCGAACCGCTGCAAGAGTTTCCCAGTGCCGACGCGGCAGCCGATACGCGCCGCATGAACGCCTTGATCGAAACCGTAGTCCTCGAAGCGCCCGAGCAGTATTACTGGCTGCATAAGCGCTTCAAAACCCGCCCGCCGGGGGAAGCGCGGTTCTATTGAGGCGACCTACCTGACGCTGCCGACGGCGTTATCGTAAAAGTCGGCGCTGGCGAGACGGATAGTCCTCTTTGCGACCGTAGGCTTAAACGGAAAACTCGCGCGTCAGCGAGTTGATGAGCGAGGTTCTGTCGGGGTTTTCTTCGGTGAATGAGAATCCCACACGAAACATGCCGTCGCTGCCGAGCACGCCATACGTCGCCTTTACGCGTGCGGTGATGGTGTGGCTGGTGTCGTTGGCGCGTATCACGAACCGCACTTGGTAGGCCACATCCATCGGGATTTGTTTTTCCAGCGCGATGCATACGCCGAAAGTGGATACGTTTTCGGCTTTGCAGGCATGCACCGTCTTGTCCGGATAGGCGATCAATGCCTTAGTGTGAAGCGGATATCGCGGAGTTTGTCTAAGGTCCATCGGTTTCGCGCCAACGATAGGTATAGGGCGATCTTACTCTATCTTTTGGCGGAAACGTTTCG